>CAMDZK010000010.1 GCA_945910665.1 uncultured Peptostreptococcaceae bacterium | reverse complement strand
ATTATTTATGTGAACTTTCGAGTGCTAGGTGACTGAGGGGTTCACTAAAAAAGACCAGATTTTTCTGGTCTTTACTTGCTTGTGCTATTCTCATATGCGGTCATGAAGGCGTCGGCTAGGTGGAGAACTTTTTGGAGACTGTATCCTTCTGACATTTGGAGCATTTTTGCACTCATGCGGCGTAAGTCTTCTGGATTCTCACAGAGTTTTTCAATGTCGGTGGCAATGCGTTCTGGGTCGGGTTGATAGAGGGCCACGTTTTCTTTGAGTAAGAATTCCAGATTTTCTTCTTCCTGTCCTGGAATATAATAAGGAATCACCATAGGGAGTCCTTTTTTCATGCATTCCGACGTGGTTAATCCACCTGGTTTTGTAATCATGAGATCCGTGTGGTCCATAATTCTAGAAACATCGTTGGTAAAACCGTGAATTGTAAGCCTTCCATCCACAATTGCATAACTGTAGCGCTGGAGAAGTTTGTCTCGCAGTTTATTGTTATTCCCACAGAGCACTTCGATGCGAAAACGCTCGTCTAATTCCATCAATTTTTCCAAAATTGTTTCGATACCGCTCATGCCCATGCTACCGCCCGCTAAGAGCAGATTGATGGTTTCATGGGGTTGCTTGGTAGATTGGGCAAAAAAGTCTTCTTTAATAGGAATTCCATAAGGAAAAATTTTGTCCTTTGGCACGCCAAAATTGATGAGACTTTGTTTTGTATAAAAGGATCCAACCACATAGGCATCCACATTTTCATCAATATACAAACTGTTTGGGAAAAAGTCTGTGATGATTGAAATTAAAGGGATGGTAATTTTCCCTCTCTTCTTTAAACGTGCTATGATAGGGATAGGAAATGGATGCGTCGTGATGACAAGGTCAGGATTATACTCTTTTAGTGATTTGTAATTTTTATGGGTGGAGATCGTGGAGAGCGTCTGCGCAATCATCTGTTTGGCAGGTTTTTTGCTCGATGTATAATAAATTTTTCCGTAGAGCCGTGGCATTTTGTCTGCGAGGATGCTATAGGATTTGGATACGACAGCGTCGACATCGGGATTGACGACCTCCAATGCGTTGCTCACTTTGACTTGATCGCCCATTTTTTCAAATCCAATGCGTAAATTTCTTGCTACTTCATGATGTCCGCCGCCGGTAGATATGGAAAGTATAAGTATTTTTTTCAACGGAGCACCTCCCTCTTTTATTATACTTGATATACAATGAAAATTCTATATTGCTATAATTTAGTCATTCATTTGACGATATTTCACCATAACTTCTTTGAAAATCTCGCTAGTGCTCGGTGGTGTATAGGTAATTGCATTGGCACCAGCTTCAATGGTTCTTCGAATTTGATCGTCGTTGTCACCGCCGGTTGCAATGATGGGAAACTCTGGACCCATGATTGTACGCACATGGGAAACTAAGTCTGCCGTATGACTTCCGCCGGTCACATTGAAAATACGCGCGCCCGCTTTTGCTTTTCCCAAAAAGTCGTCATGATAGGATCCGACGGATGCGATAATAGGAATGTCGATGGCCTCGTCAATCATTTGGATGTTTTCGTTTTGCATGGGCGCATTTACAACGACCCCATAAGCTCCTAACAGTTCTGACTGAAGAGCTAAACTCACGGAACGGGGTCCCGTCGTCGTTCCACCACCAACGCCCACAAATACGGGAACACTTGCAACATTTAAGATGGCGTTTGTAATCGAGAGTTGGGGTGTAAATGGATAGACGGCGATAATGGAATTTGCGTTGTTATTTGTGATAATCGCTACGTCCGTGGTAAAGAGGAGAGACTTAATTCTTTTTCCTAAGATGTTGATCCCACCGCATTCATAAATGGCGTCTGGTACTTTGACCATGCGTCCACGAAGAGATGATTCAATGACCGGGGTAAATTTTGTGGCTTTCATAGAGATACCTCATTTCATTCAATAATAAGAAAGGATCGTTGTATGAGTTTAGAACTTGCAAAAAACCATTTAGAAAAACATGGTCTGGCAGATCGCGTGCAAGAATTTGATACATCCTCTGCCACAGTGGAATTAGCTGCCCAGGCGGTGGGGACGGAACCGGGTCGCATTGCAAAATCCCTCACGTATCAGAAAGACGATACGGGTCTGTTGATTGTGGCAGCCGGCGATACGCGGGTGAGTAACAAAAAGTTTAAGGCGCAATTTGGAATGAAGGCGCGTATGCTTCCACCAGAAGAAGTGGAAGAAAAGACGAACCACCAAATCGGTGGTGTGTGTCCTTTTGGCGTGCCTGCCACATTGCCTGTGTATTTAGATGAATCCTTGAAAAAATACGATGTGGTGTATCCCGCTTGTGGTTCTTCGAATTCCTGTGTGCGTTTAACCGTCGATGAGCTCTACACGGTATCTGGCGCTTTAGGTTGGGTAGATGTCACAGAATAATTTTGTCCATCCTTTTGCGCCAATTTATGACAAGACAAGTCAGATTCTCATATTAGGGTCTTTTCCTTCAGCAAAATCGCGAGAAGAAGGATTTTACTATGGGAACCCAAGAAATCGCTTTTGGGAGGTGTTGGCCCGCTGCTTTGCGGAAGAAAAACCCGAGGGAAAAGGTGAAAAGTGCAAATTTTTGTTGCGCCATCACATTGCCTTGTACGATGCTGCACTCTCAGTAGAAATTAAAGGCAGCATGGACCATCACATGAAAAAAATTGTGCCGGCGGATCTGACAGAAATTTTTTCCGTAGCGCCCGCATTACAAGTCTTCGCCAATGGCAAAAAAGCCTATGAAATCCTTGAAAAACAGGGGATTTCCGCTGTGTATTTGCCATCGACGAGTCCTGCCAATGCGCAATTTTCGATCGACGATTTAACGTCGATTTGGTGCGCTGAAATTGGGAAAGTGCTTAAATTGCCCAAGCGCCATTTTTAAAAATCGCGACTTTTTCACCACTTTTTGTTGTGCCTGTGATGTTTAAGGTTTCATCGCCCACCATGAAGTCTTCATGGACTAAGGATGTGTTTACGTGGCGTTCTTCTAATTCTTCTTTGGATAAATGCTCGCCACCTTCTAAATTTGTTGGGTACGCTTCTCCAAAGGCAAAGTGGCACGATGCATTCTCATCAAAGAGCGTATTGAAGAAAGTAACGCCGGTGTCAGAGATGGGGGAGCGATGGGGAACCAGTGCGATTTCTCCTAAATAACGAGCGCCTTCATCCACGGAGAAAAGTTCAGAGAGCGCTTTTTCACCTGTTTTCGCACTGTAGTTTTCCACACGACCTTCTTTAAATTCCAATGTAAAATCGTCGATGAGTTGGCCACCGTACACGAGGGGTTTTGTGGAGTGTAGTACGCCGTTCACGCCATATTTATCAGGCATTGAAAAGACTTCTTCCGTAGGGAGATTAGGGACGAAAATCTCTCCTTTTTTGTTTTTAGAAAGTCCGCTGACCCACAAGTGGCCTTCAGGAAGTTTTACCGTAAGGTCTGTTCCTTTAGCTGTTTCGTAGTGTACTTCTGCTAAATCTAACTCTTGGAGTGCTTTCGTTTTTTCGCCTAACGTATTTAAATGGTCGTTCCATGCGGCAACAGGGTCTTGTTCATCCATGCGTGTGGCTTTAAAGATGAGCTCCCAAAGGGATGCTACAGCTTCTTCTTCTGATTTTTCAGGGAAGATTTTTTTTGCCCATGCAGGGGTTGGGACGCTTAAAACGCACCAGGAGTTTTCGTCGCGCATCATTTTGTCGCGGTAATTTTTTAAGGCTTCTGAACCTGCTCTTTGCGCTGCGATAATTTTATCGGAATCGATGCCTGCTAAAAGATCTGGATCGGATGCGGAAATGCTCAGCGCTTTACATCCGCGGTCGCCGTAATCGTTCATTTTCATTTTACGCCATTCGGGGAAATTTTCAAATTGGGAGAGTGGTTCATTTTCGTAACGCATGCGGGTAATCGCATCGTCTTGCCAGTTGATTTCCACATCTTTTGCACCTGCTTCATAGGCTGCGCGAACGACTTCTCTTGTAAATTCTGCAGCTGCGATGGGACTGTTGATGAGAACGACGTCCCCTTCTTTAATTTCTAATCCCACGTCGACTGCGAGTTTTGCGTATTGCTTTAATTTTTCATGGTTCATGGCTATGACCTCCTATCGTCTCTATGAAAAAAGGATACCGTACTTGGTATCCTTTTTCAATGATTATTCAACTGTGATGCTTTGTTTGTTTTCCCACAGTCCGTGTATGTTACAATAGCTTACAGCGAAGAATTCACCGCTTGCTCCCACTTGCAGAGTCGTTTTAATTTCTGGCTCTGTGAAAATGTCGTATTCACCGTGGGCATCAAATTCATAAGTACCAACTTCTACTGGGAATTTTGCATCTTCTGGTTTGAAGTAGAGTTTAATCCAAGCAATGTAATGTTCAAATGTGTTTGGATGGCCAACCTCTTCACCGATGTGTACTTTGACTTCAAATTTTTCGTCTTTTGCTACTTTTTCTGGCGCTTGGATAAAGGGAACATGTTTTTCGCCTTTCCAGTCGCCCGTTTGAAATGTTTGACTTAACATTTTTATCACTCCTCTCTTTGGTGTCTTTACCCCAAGGTGAGAATGGGTAAACATGTAAAAAGGAGATTTTTATGGAATACAAAATACAAGTAACCACTGCTTTTGGCTTAGAAGCAGTCACAAAACGGGAAATGCAAGACTTAGGCATTGAACAAATCACTGTGGAAGACGGGCACTTAGAAACGAATGGAGATGAATATACGATTGCTAAACTTAATATATGGTTGCGCACAGCAGACCGTGTGCGCATTGTCTTTGGAAGATTTAAAGCCTATACTTTTACAGAGCTTTTTGACCGGACCCATGCACTTCCATGGGAGGACTTGATTCCACCCAATGGAGAATTCCCCGTGGATGGAAAAAGCTATAAATCGAAACTCTTCAGTATTTCTGACAGCCAAGCGATTGTAAAAAAAGCAATCGTAGAAAAGTTGAAAAAGACCCACCAGTTGGATTGGTTTCCAGAAACGGGGGCTCGCTTTCCCATTGAAGTGAGCTTGAGAAACGACATTGCAACGATTACTGTCGATACATCGGGTGAATCTCTTCATAAAAGAGGGTACCGAAAAGGACAGGGTAAGGCGCCCTTAAAGGAAACCTTAGCCGCTGCCATGGTGTTATTATCTTATTGGAACAAAGACCGTACATTGCACGACCCTTTCTGTGGTTCTGGAACCATTCCTATTGAAGCGGCTATGATTGCGAGAAATATCGCCCCTGGTTTGGACCGTGCATTCACGTTGACAGAATTTTCTGACGTGTTTAAAAAGGCCTTTGCCGATGTAAAAAAGGAAGCGTTCCAAGCGGTGGACTACGATACACCTCTGTATATTTACGGATCAGACATCGACCACAGACAAGTACTCACGGCAAGAGACAATGCGGCGCGTATTGGGCTGGAAGAAGACATCACTTTCTTTGTGAAAGACATTCGTGACGTGGATTTGTTGGATAAATATGGCGTGTGTATTACAAACCCTCCTTATGGAGCGCGTATTTCTGATGAAGAAGAAGCCAAAGAATTAGCAAATGCATTGGGCCATCGTTTTAAAGATCTACCCACGTGGTCTGTGTATGCACTGTCGCCCATAGAAGAATTTGAAGCCCTGTATGGTAAAAAAGCGGACCGCAGAAGAAAATTATTTAATGGCGATTTAAAAGTACAATACTACCAATATTATGGTCCACGTCCTCCAAAAGATTTTAATTACGCATCTGCCAAAGTTTTCGACAAAAAAACTGAATAAAACAGCCAAGAACTGCATGTCTCCATTGTATTAAAATGCCTGATTTGTTACTATAAGAGTACAGAAATGAAAGGCTGGGTAAGAGCTCATGGCTATGTTTAGTCCAGATCGTGGAATGATTGAAGAAATTAGACATGCTTACCATGTATTGGAGAGTATGGCGGATCTCGTCACCATTTTAGACGAGGAGGGGCGCTATGTTTATGCCAACCGTGCAATGGTTGCACAGATTGGGCATGATCCTGTAGATAGCTTTTATTCTGATGGAAAAAACCGCATGTTAGGTTTTTCATCAATTCCTACGGTGCGCCATACAAAAGAAACCGTCGTAAAAGAGGAAAAAATCCTCGACCGCCACTATTCCATTACGACTTCTCCAATCTTTCGAGCAAATGGTGAATTGGTTGCCTTTGTCGAGGTTTACCACGATATTTCTGCGAAAATAAAACTGACAGTAGATTTGGTCAATGCCAATCGAAAAATGACAGACGACATTCACTTTGCAAGAAATATACAGCAACGTATCTTACCGACGCAACTCAATTACGAAAAGGCTCATTTTGAAGCCCGCTATTTTCCGTCAGAACGACTATCCGGTGACTTTTACGATATTATTCCCTTAGAAGGTGGAAAAATTGCCTTCTATATTGCAGACGTGATGGGTCATGGGGTGACGGCGAGCATGGTGACGATGTTTCTTCGCCAATCCATGCGGACGATTGTTCCACAAAATCCTTCCCCATCGGTAGTTCTTGAGAATTTGCGGTCGGATTTTTGTGAATTGCATTTAGGAGACAGCCATTACTTTACGCTCTTTTACGCTCTGTACGATCAAGAATCGTCTAGATTGATTTACGCCAATGCAGGGCATACTGCTGTGCCGATTCTCTACAGAGAACACGAAGGCATTGCCATGCAAGTGAAAGGCGTGCCAATTTCTCCTGTGTTTCGCATGATTCCCTATAAGGAAACAGCGACGACCATGGAGTCAGGAGATGCGATCTTGTTATATACCGATGGAATTACAGAAACGGTCAATCGTGAAGGGGAAGAGTTTGGCCAAGATCGATTGATTGAGATGATGAACACGATTGAAGAAAATATTCTCCAGCGCATTATTCAAGCGGTCAACCGCTTCCGCTGGGGTGAAATGAAAGACGACATCGCCATGGTTCTCATGCGTGTCGAGTAAGGAGAGAGTATGGGTTTACAATTTCAATTACCAAAAAATGTGCAATTAGATAGTACAAAAGCCCATGCGGCTCTCGATGTATTATTGTCTCAAGAAGGCGCGGGAAGCGAATTTACCGGTTGGCTTGAACAACCCACGAACTACGATCAAGACGAGCTTACAAGAATTCTCGCTTTATCGAAACAAGTCCAAAATCATTCAGATGTACTCGTGTGCATTGGCATTGGCGGGTCTTATTTAGGAACGAAGGCCATTTTAGATGCTCTCCTTCCAACTTTTGCAAAGGGAGATACGAAAGTACTCTTTTTAGGGCAGACCCTCAGCTCCAGTTACACAAAACAAGTATTAGATTATTTGCGCGATAAGGATTTTTCTGTCAACGTCATTTCAAAATCCGGAACGACCACAGAACCGGCCGTTGCCTATCGTTTGGTACGGAAATTAATGCGCGAGAAATATTCAAAAGAAGAGATTAAAAAACGTACCTTTATTACGACAGACAAAGAAAAAGGGGCATTAAAAGGCTTAGCCACAGAAGAAGGCTTTGAAACTTTCGTCGTACCGGATGAAATTGGAGGGCGCTACTCTTTCCTCACAGCTGTTGGATTTTTTCCTTTAGCTGTAGCAGGAATCGATGTACATGCGCTGATTGAAGGGGCAAAAAAGGGTCAAGAACTCTATCAGAAAAAAGATAGCGATGCGGTGCAATACGCAGCGATGCGCAATGCTTTATATGAAGAAGGAAAGAAGATCGAACTCTTTGTGTGCTACGAACCAAACCTGATCATGATTGGGGAATGGTTCAAGCAACTCTTTGGTGAGTCGGAAGGAAAAGGCGGCAAGGGAATCTTCCCCGCATCCGTACAATTTACGACAGACCTTCATTCTATGGGACAGATGATTCAAGATGGGGAGCGCACTCTTTTTGAGACCGTTCTTTGGGTGAATGAACCTGAATTTGATATCCGAGTACCAAAAGAAGAAGAAAACACAGATGATTTGGCCTATTTAGAAGGCACTTCCCTTCACACGATTAATGAAAAAGCATCCACAGGTGTGAAGCGCGCCCATGAAGAAGGGGGCGTACCCAACGCCATCATCACACTTGATCGTATCGATGCAGAAAATATCGGGCAGCTATTGTATTTCTACATGTATAGCTGTGGAATTTCTGCTTATATGCTAGGCGTAAATCCTTTCGACCAGCCTGGCGTGGAAGCCTATAAGAAGAGCATGTTCCAAGAACTTGGCAAACCAGGATATGAGGGATAATATGGATAAAGTCGAACTTGTTGCGCGAGAAACGATGCGCTCCTTAAAAGCCTACTTGCGTGCGCAGTTTATGATTATGGGAGTGGTCTTTCTCCTGTACTCCATTGGGCTTTTCATCATAGGAATGAAGCTACCAGTTTTAAAAGCCCTCGGCATAGCGATTGTCGATGTCGTTCCAATTCTTGGAAGCGGTATAGTGATGATTCCATGGGCTATTTATTATTTAGTCATTGGACAAAAGAGTATTGCGATGAGTTTAGGTATTCTCTTTGTCATCATTGCGGTTCTACGAATGATCATCGAACCGTTGATTACGGGAAAACAAATTGGCCTACATCCTTTGATTGCCATCGCAGCTACGTTCATTGGATCGCTCTTTTTAGGTCCTGTGGGTGTGATCTTAGGGCCCATAATTGCGGTGAGTCTCACGACAATTTTGCGCGTGCAAAGTATGCAAACCGTGCAAAGCAATGAACGGGTCGAACGAAAGAAAAAACGACAAATGAAACGAGAAGAGTAAGAATGCCCCTGTGGCATTCTTTTTTAATGGTTTTTATCAAAACGCTTTCATGGTACAAGAGATAAAGGAAAAGGATGTAAAACCGTTTAATTGATTTAATAAACACCATAAATATGACACATGTATAATTTGCGAATATTTATGTGTATGCAAATAATATGAATATTGGAATATAATCATTTAGTTACATAGAATTGTAAAATACATGAATAACAATAAGACTTGTAAAATAATATAATTTTGAGTCTATCTTGACAAAGACATATGAAACACATACAATGGATTTATTAGTATTCTAGTGAAAACGATAGCAGATTTACATATTCATCGTTTTTTAGAATACCCACCGAATCTCAGATTCGGAATATATTTAGGGGGATAGAAATGAAAAGGAAACAACTGATTTGCTTATTGTTAGCAATCACAATGCTCGCTCTAACCGCATGTGGCGGCGGAGCATCTGCCGATGGCGAAACGCTCACAGTTGCTGCAAGCGGAGATGCAATTAGCTTGGACCCAGTAGCAACCAACGACAACCAATCTTCAAATATCATGATGCAAATTTACGAAGGTTTAATGGCACTTGATAAAGACGGTAACGTCGTTCCATCACTTGCAGAATCTTATGAACAACCGGATGACATGACCTATGTTTTTAAATTAAAACAAGGCGTGAAATTCCACAATGGGGAAGAATTAAAAGCATCTGATGTCGTTTTCTCTTTAAAAAGAGCAACGGAAGCTCCAAACGTAAAACACTTATTCAACACAATCGATCCTGCAACCATTAAAGCGGTCGATGATTATACGGTTGAATTCAAAATGTTATATCCTTTCGCAGGGATTGTTTCTGCTCTTTGTCACCCAGGTGCATTCATCACCAATGAAAAAGCTGTCAACGACGGTGGCGACAGCTACGCGATGAATCCTGTAGGAACTGGCGCTGTGAAATTCGTTTCTTGGTCCAAAGCAAACCAAATCGAATTAGAAAGATTTGAAGACTATCACGGCGAAAAAACAGCCTATCAAAAACTCACATACCGTGTCATTCCAGAACCAACAAACCGTCTTATTGAACTTGAGTCTGGCGGCGTAGATATCGCACTTGATATCCAACCAAACGACGTAACAAAAGTTGAAGATAATGCTGAATTAAACTTACTCAGAAGTTTCAACTATGGAACCACCTACTTAGGATTTAACACGACAAAAGCTCCTTTTGACAATCCAAAAGTTAGAGAAGCAATCAGCTACGCAATTGACATGGATGCAATTGTCAAAGCGGTATTTTTAGGTGTAGGGCGTGTCGGTTCAAGCCCAATGCCTCCAACCCTTCAATACTCGATTGCCGATGAAATGCAACCAAAAGCAAGAGATATCGAAAAAGCAAAAGCTCTCTTAGCAGAAGCTGGATTTGCCGATGGATTTGCAACGACACTTTCTACAAACGAAAACAAACAACGGTCGGATATGGCGACTATCTTAAAAGAACAATTATCTGAAGTGGGTATCGACTTAACTGTCAACGTACTTGAATGGTCTGCATACAATGACTTACTCAAAAACGCACAACAAGATATGTTTATTATTGCTTGGATTGCCGACTCTCCAGACCCAGATACATTCATGTATCCTTGCTTCCACTCTTCAGCATCTGGAGAAGGTGGTAACTACGCTTTCTTAAACGATCCAGAAATGGACCAACTCTTAGATAAAGCGAGAGAAAGTCAAGATGATGCAGAACGTGCAGACCTCTACACGCAAGCACAACAAAGAGCAGTGGATATTTCTGCTTGGGTACCACAACATTACAACGAATTGTTAGTCGGTACTCGAAACAATGTTGAAGGACTCTGGCTCTCACCATTTGGATGGTATGATTTAGCCGGCGTTAGCAAAACTGCGACTGAATAATTCAAAGGGGAGTTTAGCTCCCCTTTTGAGTTGATGAAAGGTGAAACTATGCTGAAGTATATACTCAAAAGAATTTTATTCTTAATCCCGATCATGCTTGGGGTTAGCTTCATCGTATTTGGACTTCTCTATATGACACCAGGGGACCCTGCGAGAAATGCCTTGGGGCCATCTGCTCCAGAGTCTGCAGTTATCGAACTGCGAGAAGAAATGGGACTTAATGATCCCTTCTTAGTCCAATATGGAAGATACTTGAAAAACATTGTCACAAAAGGTGATCTAGGAACTTCATACATATCGAAAGCTCCTGTAACAAAAGAAATTATGAGCCGTGCTGGCTCTACCGTTCGTCTCGCCTTTTTGGCGATTACTTTTGCCGTGATTCTCGGCGTGCCGATTGGGATTTTATCGGCGATTAAGCAATACTCCATCTTCGACAATATCACGATGATTTTTGCCTTGATTGGTATTTCTATGCCTGTTTTTTGGTTGGGGCTTTTACTCATCATGCTCTTTTCCGTCAACTTGGGTTGGCTGCCATCGTCTGGATTTTCAACGCCAGCACAGATGGTCCTCCCATCCATTGCCTTAGGAGCACAGTCGGTATCTGTAATCACTCGTATGACGCGTTCTTCCATGCTTGAAGTCATTCGTAAAGATTATATTAAAACTGCTCGCGCAAAAGGTCAAAGGGAAAATATCGTTATTTGGAGACATGCTTTAGGAAATGCTCTCATACCAATTATTACGATTATTGGGATTCAGTTTGGTCAGTTAATGGGTGGTGCATTGATGACGGAAGTTATTTTCTCCATCCCTGGCTTAGGTCGTCTAATGGTTGACTCGATTAAGATGCGTGATGCTCCCATGGTGCTTGGCTGCGTACTTTTCGTCGCTGTAGCATTTAGTATCGTAAACTTGATAGTCGATATTATCTATACATTCGTCGATCCTAGAATCAAGACGAAGTATATTTAGGAGGAGCTTTTCATGGAACAAACGAACATAAATCGTACAAAGCGCGGTCGTTTTCGCAATTTGGAGGACATGTGGATTCGCATGAAGAGAAACAAGTTGGCAATGCTTGGACTTGTGATTCTCGTCATTTTGATTCTCGTCGCCATTTTTGCAGACTTTATTGCGCCTTATAGTTTTAATGAACAAAATTTAGCCAATCAATTTCAAAAGCCCAATAAAGATCACTGGTTTGGTACCGATGATTTGGGTCGCGATATCTTTAGCCGTGTTGTCTACGGTTCAAGAATTTCTCTGCGGGTTGGTTTTATTTCCGTTGGGATTGCACTAATTGTTGGTACAGCCATCGGAGCGGTCACGGGATACTTTGGTGGACGTGTAGATAACTTGCTGATGCGTTTTATCGACGTATTGCAGTCCATCCCGGATATTCTCTTAGCGATTGCTATTCTTGCCGCTCTTGGACCTGGTCTTGCGAACTTGATGATTGCCGTTGGGGTGGCATCCATCCCAGGATATGCGCGGATCGTGCGATCTTCTGTTTTATCCATCCGCGATATGGAATTTATTGAAGCGGCAAAAGCCAACGGTTCATCCAATTTCCGCATTATTTTAAAACACGTCATTCCAAACTGCCTAGCACCCATTATCGTCCAAGCGACTTTAGGAGTTGCTTACGCGATTATCAATGCTGCTGGCTTGAGCTTTATTGGATTGGGCCTTGAACCACCAACCCCTGAATGGGGCGCCATGCTATCCGGCGGCCGCTCCTTTATCCGTGACTATCCGCATATGACCATTTTCCCTGGTCTTGCCATTGTAACGACAATTTTTGCCTTAAACGTCATGGGTGATGGACTCCGCGATGCATTAGACCCCAAATTGAAGAGGTAGATCATGAATGAATTATTAACAATTAGAAATTTAAGCGTGCAATTTGACACGGATTCTGGTGTTGTGCATGCAGTCAATAACTTGAATTTGTCTGTCGGAAGAAAAGAAACGTTAGGCTTTGTAGGAGAAACTGGTGCCGGAAAAACAACTACGGCTCTTGCGATTATGAAGCTGATCGAATCACCTCCTGGAAAAATTACCTCTGGAGAAATCATCTTAGATGATCAAAATCTCTTTGAAGTAAAAGAAAAGGACATGTTTAATATCCGCGGGGATAAAGTGTCCATGATTTTCCAAG
>CAMDZK010000009.1 GCA_945910665.1 uncultured Peptostreptococcaceae bacterium | reverse complement strand
CGCACCATGCATCGGATATTATCACAGAAGAAATTCGCCAAGCTTTCAAAAAAGCTGAACTAGAGCTTGAACATGAAGAAGAATTCATACAAAAGGCCAGCCGTCACAGAAAGAAAGTATTAGTTGTCAAAGAAATCATGGGGCAAGGAGCAATGCATGATAACTTGATTCTTCCTGTAGAACCAGTTGGAACACTCGGTGCAAAACCTAACGTGGATTTAGGAAACCTTCCAGTTATGCTTTCTCCACTCGAAGTTTTAGATGGTGGTATTCATGCTCTTACCTGTATCGGTCCAGCATCCAAAGAAAACTCTCGCCATTATTTCAGAGAACCACTCGTCATGCGAGCCATGTACGATGAAGATATTGACCTTTGTGGTGTGTTATTCGTTGGCTCTCCTCAAATCAATGCAGAGAAATTTTATGTATCCAAACGTCTCGGTATGACAATCGAAGCGATTGAGCCAGATGGTGTCATCATTACAACCGAAGGTTTCGGAAACAACCACATTGACTTTGCATCGCACCACGAACAAGTTGGTATGAGAGGCATTCCTGTTGTCGGTATGAGCTTCTGTGCGGTACAAGGCGCACTTGTTGTCGGTAACGAATACATGACATCTATGGTCGATAACAATAAATCGAAGCAAGGTATAGAGAATGAAATCCTCTGTAACAATACACTTTGTGATGAAGATGCGATTCGCGCATTAGAAATGCTGAAAGCCGTTATGGATGGGGAAGAAGTGGTTGAACCTGAACGTAAATGGAATCCAAACGTAAAACTCAACAACGTAGAACTCATTGAAAAACAAAAGGGAATTGAATTCGATTTGGTTGACAATGAGCAAGTCCTAGAAAAGAGTAAAAAACGCGCGGAAATTTACGAAAAGGAAGACTAATCCTTGGATAAATTAAAATATATTTCTTCCGAAAGCTATGTGGAAGGTATTATAGTCAAAGTAACAGATGGCGGAGTGACCATCGATTTAAAAGGGCGAATGGGTGAACTAAAGATTCCATTACGCATGTTAGTGACAGACTATCCTTTGGAATGTGGACAAGAAGTTGGTTTTATGCTCTCTTATCCAGAAGTTCTCGGACCAGAAATTAATGAAAATTATCAAGCAATACAAAAACTTAAGAATGAATGAAGGAGGATTCTATGACTGTAAAAGGTTTGCAATCTGAAATCTTCGTACCCATTACACCAAACCCAGTCTGGGCGCCAGTGACAAAAGAATTAAAGGATATGAGGATTGCAATTGCTACAGCAGCGGGCGTGCATTTAAAATCAGACCCACGCTTTAACTTAGCTGGAGACACATCGTTTCGTGTCATTCCTGGAGATGTTAAACCAGAAGAATTAATGGTTTCCCACGGTGGATACGACAACGGGGACGTCAACAAAGATATCAACTGCATGTTCCCAATCACACGTTTACAAGAACTTGCAGCACAAGGATACATTAAAGAAGTTGCACCAGAGCATTTTGGATTTATGGGCGGTGGTGGAGACCAAACGAAATTCACGGAAGAAACCGGTCCTGAAATTGCAAGACGACTCAATGAAGAAGGCGTTGACGCGGTCCTTCTCACTGCAGGCTGAGGCACTTGTCACCGCACAGCGACAATTGTTCAACGTGCGATCGAGGAATCGGGGATTCCTACAATTATTATTGCAGCATTACCACCTGTCGTTCGTCAAAACGGTACTCCAAGAGCCGTAGCTCCTCTCGTTCCGATGGGAGCCAACGCCGGTGAACCAAACAACCCAGAAATGCAAACAGCGATTGTTAAAGCAACGCTCGAACAACTCATCGAAATTCCATCTGCAGGTAAAATTATTCCATTACCATTTGAATACCACGCAAAAGTGTAAATGAGGAGAATCCAATGACTGAAAAGCAAGTCAGACGATTGGCCATTCGTGCCTTTCATATCGGAAACGTTCGATTTGGGAAGAAAACCTCCATCGATCATGGAGAACTCACAATCCATCCTGAAATTGCCAACCACTCCGAAAAAATTGCCAACATCTCATTGGATATTATCGAACCGATGGATCACGACCGAGAGATTAACACGATTATGGATATTATTCCAATCTCAACGAAGGTCGTTGGACGCTTAGGTGAGGGTGTCACACACACCCTCACGGGCGTCTACATGATGCTTACCGGTGTCGATGAAGATGGAAGACAAATGCACGAGTTTGGTGCGTCGAACGGAAATATGAAAGAGAAACTCAAACGCAATCGTGCAGGCACACCTTCCGACACAGACTACATAATCCATATGGACGTTTTATTAAAGGGCGGACAGCTCTTTGACAGAGATCTTGCCAATGCGTGTTTTGAAGTTTGTGATCGTTATATCCAAGAGATACGAAAAGTGCTCAAACAAACCGATGGCCGAGTAGCCACTGAGAGTCATGAGTATTTTGACACCATTCGTCCTGGGAAAACAAAAGTCGTATTGATCAAACAAATCGCTGGACAAGGTGCCATGTATGACAATCAGCTCTTTATGCCAGAACCTTCTGGTTTTGGTGGCCTCTCCATCATTGATATGAATAATATGCCGGTTCTCTTATCTCCGAATGAATATAGAGACGGCGCGATTCGCGCACTCGTATAGGAGGGAAACTATGGGAATTGGACCATCGACCAAAGAAACAAGTCTCCATCATTTTAGAGACCCACTTGTCGATTTATTAGATACAGACCAAGATATCGATTTTCTAGGGATTATGCTCGTGGGAACGCCACAGGATAACCACGACAAACACCTTGTCGGTTGGCGAGCGGCCCAATGGGCAGAAGCGATGCGCGCGGATGGAGTCATCCTCTCTGCTGACGGATGGGGGAACTCTCATGTGGATTACGTAAATACCATGGAAGAACTCGGCGTACGAGGGCTACCTACAGTGGGTGTAACCTTTCAAGGTACGGCAGGCGCTTTCGTCGTCAAAAACAAATACTTAAACACGATTATCGATATCAATAAATCGGAAGCTGGAATTGAAACAGAAAATGTGGGCGAGAACAACTTAGATGCCCTCGATGCTAAAAAAGCTGTAGCGATGCTAAAGCTTAAAATACGAAAAGCGCGCAAAGAGTAATTCGTAATCGCATAAAAGAAAAGGGTTTCATTAGGAAGAACGAGCAATTATAATCATGATTAAAGGAGGAAAAAAATGAAATTTAGTAAAGGTATTCACGCCATTGATTCCCACACTGCTGGAGAAGCAACGAGAATTGTTGTTGGTGGCATTCCTAACATTAAAGGAAATACCATGGCGGAAAAAAAACAATACTTAGAAGAGCATATGGACAATGTCCGCACTGGCATTATGCTTGAACCGAGAGGACATAATGATATGTTCGGTTCTGTGCTTTGTCAACCTGTATCTGATGAAGCTGATTTTGGTGTCATCTTTATGGATGGCGGCGGATATTTAAATATGTGTGGTCATGGAACGATTGGCGCAATGACTGCTGCTGTTGAAACAGGCATTGTCAAAATGGAAGAGCCCATGACAAAAGTCGTCATCGAAGCACCTGCGGGAATCGTCCGTGGAGAAGTTAAAGTAGAAAACAAAAAAGTACAAGAAGTTTCTTTCTTAAATGTACCAGCATTCCTCTATAAAACAGACCAAGAAGTAGAACTCGAAGAAGTTGGAAAAGTTAAATTTGACATCGCTTTTGGCGGATCGTTCTTTGCCATTGTTCATGCAGACCAATTAGGTTACAAAATTGTTCCAGAAAATGCAGGCGTACTCACAAAAATTGCAATGCACATGCGCGATGTCATCAACGAAACAATCGAAATCCAACATCCAACTTTGGAACATATTAAAACCGTTGACCTCATCGAAATTTACGATGCACCAACCCATCCAGAAGCAACCTACAAAAACGTCGTTATCTTTGGACAAGGGCAAGTCGACCGCTCTCCATGTGGAACAGGTACAAGTGCGAAAATGGCAACTCTTCATGCAAAAGGTGAACTCAAAGTGGGTGAACCGTTTGTCTATGAAAGCATTTTAGGCACTCTCTTTAAAGGAGAAGTTGTGGAAACGACGAAAGTGGGCGAATACGATGCAATCATCCCTAAAGTGACAGGATCTGCCTATATTACTGGATTTAATCACTTCGTATTTGACGATGAAGATCCACTCGTCGACGGATTTATTTTAAAATAGAAATTGAAAGATAGGAGAATTATATGGGAGTATTACAAATTATTCAAGGAATATATATTGCCTTAGCTGCCTTTTTCGGCTTCATCTTCGGAAAAGATTTACTAAAAGCAAAGAACAATGGAACCTTTGAGGATGGTTCAAGCGCTGGTAAAGCCGCTTTAACAGGCTTAGTGACAGACTTTTTTGACACATTGGGAATTGGTTCTTTTGCACCCACCGTTGCAATGTTTAAAGGCTTAAAAATGAATATTGCAGACCGAATGATTCCCGGAACATTAAACGTAGCACACACAATCCCAGTTCTTTTGGAAGCATTCTTATTCACTACAGCGATTGATGTTGATATTTTAACTCTTGTACTTATGTTAGTTGCAGCAGCACTTGGTTCTTATATTGGTGCGGGTATCATCTCTAAAATGGATGAAAACAGAATCCGTATCGTTATGGGGATTGCATTACTTGTAACCGCAGTCTTGTTCTTCCTAAGCCATCCAGCCATTGACTTATTCCCTGTTGGTGGAGAGGCGATTGGACTTCGCGGGATTAAGCTTGTCATTGGTGTTGGAGTGAACTTTATCTTAGGTGCACTTATGACTGCAGGGATTGGACTCTACGCTCCTTGTATGGCACTCGTTTCTTTACTTGGCATGAACCCTCAAGTGGCATTCCCAATCATGATGGGTTCTTGTGCAGTACTCATGCCCGTTGCATCGGCTAAATTCGTGAAAGAAGAGATGTATGCGAAAAAGCCATCTCTGTTTATTATGATTGCTGGTGTTGTCGGAGTTCTCATTGCTGTGTACCTCGTAAAATCCATGCCACTCGACATTTTACGTTGGTTAGTCATCGTCGTCGTTACTTACACGGGTATTTCCATGCTCATGACGGCGAAAAAAGAACAAGAAAAACAAATCAGCTAATCGCTTGATTACTCCATAAACATCTGTTTACAAGAAAAAAGGCGAACTTCCATTTGGAAGCTCGCCTTTTAAAATGCCTACTATGCGTTTTGCATCTCTTGTTGTTCTTGTTGAACCAATGCTTTTTTCTGCCATTTTCCTTTCTTATAAAAAAGTGAAGTAATGATGGCTCCACAGGTCCAGGCAAGAGCGAGAGAACCGAAAATAGCGATGGGTTGTCCGTGGGGCCATTCGGCACTTTTTGTGAAATGGGCAATTGCATAGGCGGATGGCACGCGAATCATCGTCGTGACAAAAATCGCCGTCCACATGGGGGTCACTGTATCTCCGGCACCCCGCATAATGCCTGAAAGCACTTGCGTAACCGTAAAGACGACGTATGCTCCTGCTAAGACCATCATCATCGAATAGGCCAGATCGATTTTTTCGGGCGTTCTCGTAAAGAGACCGAGAATATTTTTACCAAAAATAATAATCATGAGTGTTAAAAATGCCGTGATGCTCATGGCGAGAATGAGGCCTTCTTTGCGCCCTTTTTTCACCCGGTCCAATTGACCCGCACCAATATTTTGTCCGGCAAAGGTCGCCATGGCAATTCCAAAGGTGAAGTTGGGTAGCATGGCAAATCCATCAACCCGCATGACCATCATGTTGATGTCAGCAATATCAATCGTATTGGTAAGATTTTGTACAAAAAGCATAGCCATGGAGAATACGCCTTGGGTGATGCCCGAAGGAATTCCTAGAGAAAAGAGATTTTTGGAAATCATTCCATCGGGGATTAAATAACGCCATGCCATATCAAAGTCCGTGTATTTCCGCAGTCGGAAAATGGCGAGAATCGCAGAACTAAATTGACTGATGACCGTTGCAATGGCAACACCCGCTACGCCCATTCCTAGATTGAGGACAAAGAATAAGTCTAAGATGATGTTTAACATGGCAGCAATCAACACAAAAACCGTACTGCTCACACTATCTCCTAACCCTCTTAGAATCCCCGCGACAACGTTATAGAAACTCAATCCGTGGACACCAATGAAGTATATATACAAATATTCTTTACTCCACTGGAAATAAGATTCCGGTGTATTAGTTAAGCGAAGAATTGGTTCTGTAATGAGAAGACCAAGAGCCATAAGAACAAGACTCAAGATAAAAGTCCAAGAGAGGGATGTGCCGACCGCTTTCGATAAATTCTCTCGCTCATTCGCCCCAAAATATTGGCTCACCATAATGGTGGAACCCGTCCCAATCATAATAAAAAAGACCATGATTAACATAACAATCGGCATGCTTGAACCAATCGCCTTTAAAGCGTTATCACCGACATATTGGCCAACGACGATGGAGTCGACAGTACTATAGAGTTGTTGTGCAATATTTCCTAAAAGAAGGGGAATACTAAAAAGCAAAACCTTTTTCCAAGGCTGCCCTTCGCGCATATCCTGTTTTTCAAATATTTTCTTAATTTGTGCCATGGAACCTCCAATTCTAACCATACTATTTTACCCTATTTTGGAGGAGATGACTATTGGATATGACAATAAAAAAAGCCCGAAGGCTCTTTTTATTGATATGGATACACATACTTAATTTGTTTTCCGGACAGTCGCTCGCCTCTGTAATCATTGCGAAGTTTTTTCACTTCGCCGAAGAGGAAGAACAATCCGATTAAGTTTGGAATAACCATGATTCCGTTAAACATATCAGCCAGCTCCCATACGAGATCCACTTTGAAGAGAGAACCCATTACGATGAACGCTAACAAGATAATTTGATAGATGCGGATGGCACCGTCGTTGTTGGAGAGGTATTTTACATTGTTTTCTCCAAAATAATACCAACCGACAATTGTCGTAAAGGCAAAGAATGTAAGGCAGATTGCCAAGAATTTTACTCCCAGTGAACCAAAGGCAAGATTAAAGGCTTCTTGGGTTACCGCAACTCCCTTGAGTCCTTTTAAATGAGCACCAGTGACGAGGATGGATAATGCTGTTGCAGAACAGACGACAACAGTATCGATAAATACGCCGACCATGGCAGCAAGAGATTGTTCAATTGGATGGTTTACATTCGCAACCGCATGGGAGTTTGGTGTAGAACCCATGCCCGCTTCATTGGAGAAGAGTCCACGCGCAACCCCGTAACGAATCGCTATACGAACGGCAATCCCTTGGGCACCACCCATCACTGCTTTGCCCGTGAATGCAGCGGTAAAGATTCCTTGGAATGTTGGGATAATATGGCTAGAGAATTTTACTAATATAGCAATGGAGCCCAAGATATAGATCAGGGCCATGATAGGAACAACGAGTTCTGCGAAACTTGCGATACGTTTCATACCGCCTAAGAATACGAAGGCAGCCAAAATCGCTAAAAGAATTCCAATGGCAAAAGGTGAAATATCAAAGGCGGTTGTTACTGCACTTGCAATCGAGTTGGATTGAACCATATTTCCAACAAAACCTAAAGCGATGATGATGGCAATCGCAAAGAAGGTAGCTAGTCCATGACCAAGAGCAGCATGT
This sequence comes from uncultured Peptostreptococcaceae bacterium, assembly GCA_945910665.1. Lineage (GTDB taxonomy): Bacteria > Bacillota > Clostridia > Tissierellales > Peptoniphilaceae > JAAYQA01. The sequence goes on along the minus strand of CAMDZK010000009.1, from coordinate 5,324 downwards.
CCTTTTTCTGCAAAACCATTTTTCAGATAGTATGCAGGTCCACCGACGAGCTGACCGTTCCTTGTTTCACGATATTTTTGAGCAAGAGCTGCTTCTACGTAAATGGTACCCATACCAAAGAATGCGGCAAGCCACATCCAAAAGATAGCACCAGGTCCCCCAGAAATAATCGCTGTGGCTACCCCTGCGATGTTTCCCGTACCAACCTGTGCGGCAATCGCTGTAGCAAGGGATTGGAATGAGGACATGGAACCCTCTTCTTTTGCCTCTTTGGAGAACATTCCTCCAAAGGTGTGTTTAAATGCTGCGCCCAATTTTGTGACTTGTGGGAATCCTAATAATAAAGTAAAAAGAATGCCTGCTCCCACAAGGGCGATGATCATTGGATAACCCCACAAAACGTTGTTGTTAATCCATTGGACGATTTCAATAAAAGTCATATGATCTCCTTTCTATCAATAAAATTTGATAGTTTAATTTTACTATAGGAGAGTTTTATATGCAACATAAAAAGCAAAAAGGTTTTCAATAATATTAATAAGTATTAATTCGTAATAAAAATATATTATAAATGTCATAAAAAAAGCTGCTCTGCGGAGCAGCAAGGTTTGTTATTCTTCCCCTTCCACAAAATTTTCTGGGAGAGGAGCAAAAGAAATGAAAGCTTTTTCTATTTTATGATCACGAATCTCAAGGACTTCAATGTGTAAACCTTCCGAATCGATGGTAAATGTGGTTCCATCATCTGGAATACTTCCTAGGGCACTAAAGATATATCCACCCATGGTTTCTGATTCGTCGCTTAAGGGAAGGTCCAAGAGTTCTTGTACATCTTCTACTAAGGTCGACCCATGAATCTGCCATTTTTCTTCCCCAACAGGAACAATAGCTGCAAGGTCAATCATCGGGTCATGCTCATCGTCGATATCGCCAACCAATTGCTCTAACAGGTCATTCATCGTGATAATCCCTTCCATACCACCGTATTCATCTAAGACAATGGCAAAGTGGGCACGATTTTGGCGCATATTGCTAAAGAGAATGTCCGCCCGGACACTTTCTGGAACAAAGACCGCGGGTCTAAAGGCATGCTTCATAATTTCTTCTTTTGTTTTGTTCTCGATACGGAAATAATCTTTTGCGTTGATAATCCCCTTGACATCATCCGCGGATTCGTCGCAGAGGGGGTAATTGTTATACCGATTTCCATGGATCGTTTTATCCCAATCGTCAATGGAGTCTTGTGTCCATAAGATGACGACGTCCGTTCTGTGGGTGCAAATGTCTCCAGCCACAAGGTCGTCAAACTCAAAGACCTTTTGGAGCATTTCTTTCTCATCCGCATCAATTGTACCTTTTTCTGTACCCTGATCGATGAGCATCCGGATTTCTTCTTCCGTGATGGACTCTTCCTCTTTATGAGGGTCAATGCGAAAGAGGCGTAATACGACATTCGTCGACAAGGTGAGTAGCCAGACAATAGGAGCGAAGAGTTTTTGTAAAAAAGAAATTAATCCCGATAATCCTAAAGCAATGGATTCTGCATGATGCATCCCGATGCGTTTGGGGACAAGTTCTCCAAACACCAATGTCAAATACGATAAGACGAGAGTAATCAAAATGACAGAAAGTGTTCTTAGAGTGGTGGGGGCAATTCCAACGCCGACATTTTGTAAAAATGTCACTAAGTACTCAGAAAAGTTATCGGCAGCAAAAGCGGCACCTAAAAATCCAGAAAGGGTAATCGCAACTTGGATCGTTGCAAGGAATCTTGCTGGTTGGTCGGTGAGCGCTTTTAAACGCAACGCTCGTGGGTCGCCTTCTTGCGCCATACGAGCAAGACGATTATCGTTCATTGAAATGACGGCGAGTTCCGCGCAAGCAAAAATTGCATTAAATAAAATGAGTATGATTTGCAGTATTATGGGTATGGCTATCGAGCCTTCCACGATCTTATTCCTCCTTTAGGAATTAATAAGGTTCTTTGAGACGGTAGTCAAAATTATGGAATATAGCGTAACTTCCTCCACATAATAGGAGGGAGACCAAAATGAATCCGACCATAGCTCCACCCGGAGATGTGGCAATTTTTTCTGCTTGCAGATGGTGAAATGGCGATAAGATACTAAACACGCCAAGTCCCGAACCACTTTTGTCCGCCACTTCAAATAAATAAAAGAGAAGCGCGATGCCCACAGAAGTGGCGATGGATAAATTCCCATGAGGAATGACCATCGACAATAAACAGCCGAGTGCAAAAAAGAACAACTGAATCGTAAACATGGCAAATAACATTTTTGCCATAGGAAATGCATCCATTTCCAAGGTGAGTCCAAAAATATCGTATAATTTAAAGATTGCAGCCATGAAAATGCGGTACAGGAGAATCACAGTCAATAAAATAAGTACATTGGCTAAAACTTTAAACAGCATGATTTGCCAGCGCTTTAGTGGTTTTGACAAGAGAAAGTCCATGGTTTGTTCCCAACGGTCCTTTGCGACGAACTGTCCTCCAAGCCAAGCGGCGAAAACACCACTAACGAGAAAAACAAAGCGGTGGACAAAACCTAAATACTGGGCATGTGAGGTGAAATCTTGTCCTTCATAAAAGCCAAAGAAGCTCATAACAAAACTGGGAATCATATCAAGGGCTTCTCGCATTTGTGGAACGAAATCTCCTTCACTGAAAAAAGGAGTAAAGGGAAGGGAAACTAAGAGAATGATTCCACAGAAAAGGGCCACTTTCAATGCTGATTTCCAATTTCGTTTCCATTCATAAAAGATTATGTTCATACTTGACCTCCAAAATGGTCAGCATAGAGATTTCCTTGTTCTGCTGATACAATTTCCAAGGATTGGATGTTCTTTTGACTGAGAAGCGCCAACAGAGGTGCTAAATCTCCTCGGTAGAAGAACTGTTTTTCGTGGTCCGTGGATACGGTGATGCGATAGGCAAGTTGGGCCACTTCTTTGTGGGTCAAGTCGCCAAATACTTTGACAAAGACACCTTGATGATCCATAAAGGCGGTGATTTCTTTTGGTTCTCCTAAAATTCCTTGCTCCATCAAAGCGACTTCGTCACAAAAGCTCAATACGTCTTCTTCATAAGAAGAAGTCATAAGAAGAGTGGCCCCCGCTTTTTTTGCTGCATGGAGATGGCGAATGAGCATGGCTCTTTCCATAGGAGCCAAGTTCGTAAAAGGCGAATCCAACAAGAAAATCGGCGGTTTTCTAAGAAGTGCGATCACCGTCGCCAATTTGCTCTTTTCACGGCGTGAGAGTTCCCAGCCCATGGCTTTTGGGTCTAAGGCAAAACTCTCCAAGAGTGCTTTTTTCTCTTGGGCCGTGTACCCTTTGTTTCCATCGGTGCCAAAGCGGATGTTTTCAGCAACGGATAGATGGTCATAAAATTGTGGGTTTTCTGGAATATAGGCTACACGCTTGTGAACCTCATCTTCTTGTGTATTGCAATCAAAGCCAGCAATCGAACAACGTCCTTCCGTGGGATACAAAAAGTGCATCAACACACGGAGGAGCGTCGTCTTGCCGCTTTCTTTTTTACCGTAGATTCCAAAGGCTATACCCTTTTCAACATGGAGATTAACTTGATTGAGTACGACCTGATCGTCAAACTTTTTCGTGAGATTTTCTATAACTATCATGGATTTTATCGCTCATCCTCAGGCGTTTGTTTTTGAGGAAATGCCGTGCCACATTCTGGACAGAATTTGGGCATCGGTTGATTTGGTTCAGGTGTATAGCCGCAATTGAGGCAAGAGATATTTGTATCGGGTCTCTTTTCGCCGCAGTTGGAGCAGAACTTGCCTGCAACATTTTCGTGATTACAATTTGCACACACCCATGCGGCATCGCTCGTTGTATCCTGTACGGGATGAGTATGATCTTCTGTTTGTTGATTCATTTGCTGCTGCATTTGTTGGCGATTGGTTTCAGACATTTGCCCGAGGCCACCCGTATGCATGCCCATACCCATTCCTAAGAATGATTGGGTCGCACCTGCTTCATTGCTGCCAGCAGCTTCGATCCCTCGTGCCACAGAACCTTGGACATAGCCCTCACGGATGGATGCATCGGAAAGCATGGCCCCTTCGTTGCGCATATTGATGAGTTCTTGGCTCTTCTCGTCATAAGAAATCGAAGCAATGGCGACAGCTTGTACTTCCATCCCGCGGTTTTTGCGCCAATCTTCATCGAGAATATCTTGCATGTAGCGGCTTAATTCTCTTCCTTTTGCTTGAACATGGGAGATGCGCACGCCGTCAACAGAAAGTTGATTCATCGCCGTTTGAAGAGCTTCGATGAATTCGAAGGTGTATTGTTGATTAATATCTTCAATATCGACACGTTCCGCCGAGCGGGGAACTGCCTCCGCATAAAACAAGAGAGGATCTGTGACTTTCATGGAATAGGTTCCATGGGCGCGCAAAAAGAGTTCTGCGTTATAGAAATTGTCAAAGTAGTTGATAGGATTTCTCGTACCAAACTTAATCCCTTTAATTTCTTGTAGATTAATATAAAAGACTTGTTGTTTTGTTGGGGTTGTGCCACCATAACGGAAGCGATTAAATGTTTCTTTGAGAGTATCTAAAAAGCGTCCATTCATCATGGAAGGAGCCGATTGATTATCGACGGTAAAATATCCTTCTTCTGCAGTATAGTCGACGATTTTTCCTCCATCAACTAAGAGCATGCACTGATTGGGGTAGACATGGATTACAGAGCCGTCGGTGATATAGTCTGCTGTGCCTTTTCGATTGTGATTGCGTTTGTCATCCTTGCGAACGGGAACGCCTTTGGTAAACACCGTCGTGTCGTCCATTTGATCAGGTTCAATAATTTCTAACCACTGATCGGCTAAAGCTCCGCCAACAGCGGATTGAATGACTTGTTTTAGTCCCATGAGTATCCTCCTTTGGTACGTAAATGAATACATATATTTGAAGTATACCCGATATACAGCTAAATTTCGAGTACATTCATTCTTTTTTACAGGGTTTCTGTACGATGAGAGAAGCTGTGGTAAAATAACAAGAGAAAGAGAGGCGAAAATGAAAGGAATTTTATTTGATATGGACGGGACCTTGCTTGATTCCATGCCCGTATGGAAAAACTTGGCGGTCGATTTTTTGCGCTCACGAAAAGTGGACATCCCCGATGGTTTTGAAGGGAAAATCAAAACGATGACCCTACGCGAAGCAATCACATATATGCAAAATACATTTTTTCAAGACGAAGACCCAGCACAGTTGCTCAAAGAAGGGTATGAATTATTGGCGTACCATTACACCCATACAATCGAATTG
>CAMDZK010000008.1 GCA_945910665.1 uncultured Peptostreptococcaceae bacterium | reverse complement strand
GAGAAATGTGTGAGACCACTGACATAGTCGGCGGGGGCACTCGCAAAGCTTGGTGGGGAGTTTGGCTGGGGCGGCACGACTACTAAAACATAACGTAGACGTCCAAAGGTAAGCTCCGAGGGGATGGAAACCACTCCGAGAGTATAAGGGCAAAAGCTTGCTTTAGTTATTAATGTAAATTAATAATACTGGAAACAGGGGCCTAGAGATCCTCTATGAAACTAAGCATAGAGGTGACGGAAAAGTTACCACAGGGATAACTGGCTTGTGGCGGCCGAGCGTCCATAGCGACGCCGCTTTTTGATTCTTCGATGTCGGCTCTTCCGAGCATGGTGGAGTATCAGCCACCAAGTGTGTGATTGTTCACCAACTAACAGGGAACGTGAGCTGGGTTTAGACCGTCGCGAGACAGGTTAGTTTTACCCTACTGCATCGCGTCCGAGAGTAGGTCGGGGCAGTACGAGAGGAAGTGCCGATCAGAACCGCTGGTGATACTTTCGTCTGTTAAGGCGCGAAGTGTAGCTACGTTCTTCTTATAATAGCTGAAAGCCTCTAAGCTAGAATGAGTACTTAAGGACGCAAAGATATGAAGACTACATATGTAAGGATGAGGGTTGTACGATATAAGCTTCTGCGAGTATTTCAGACCACTTATTTCCTTTTTTGGAACATGCTTGCTCGGATACATACAGGAATTCCGGGGAAAGGAAAAATTTATTTTTTATCTGCACGGTCCGGGTCTCTCCCTGCGGCTGCGCCCACTGCGCGGGCGATGCGCCGCATGCGGAGGAGCGCGTGGATCCTCGCCTCGCACTCGTCCCACTCCTCGTCGCCGAAGGCCAGGCCCTGCTGGAGCCACTCCCTGGCCACCGCCGCCCAGGCGTCTTCCACACTTCGTCCGTCTGCCAGCTCGGCAAAGAACCTCCTCATGGCCTCTTTTTTTTTTTTTTTATTTGTCAGGCTTGCAGGCAAGCCTGTAGAATTTTACTTGTCATATTTTCAAGCAAGTTTACAGAAAAAAGGAGAGCCACAGGACCGTATGGAGGGACGATGCAGGTGGAAAGTGCTGGGCGTGCTCGGGGTCGTGTGCGCAGGGATTGTGGCAAGCATGGCAATCCACCAGTGGGCGAGGCCATGGGGGGACGGCCGTTCGAAGAGCCCGGGATGCTTGGGGGATGATGTCTTTTCGTTGTTCCCGACGGGGGACATGGAGGTGCCCAGCGAGAGTGCAAGGAGTGTGAAGGGAATGCAGGCGATAGAGGGCAGGTCCTTCCTTAACGCGACGATACAGTGCTTGGTGGGGCTGCGGGCGTTCTATTCGTGTATCTACCGACTCAAGTGCAAGCCCGAGCAGAGAACATGTAGAGCCCTTCAGCAGCTTGTCCGGAGCTATGACGAGTGCAAGAATGCGTGTGACCCGAAGGAGTTTATCGAGAAGATCGGCTTGGGCGACGCGCCGCCCCACGACGCCCGTAAGTTCTTGGTAGAGTTGCTTACCTCTCTGGAGAACGAGTACGAGAAGGTCGGGGAAATATTCCGAGTGAGGTGCATTCGGGTGATTGAGTGCAAGAAATGCAACGAGTATATTCAGATGGACGATTTGTGGATGGTGTGTCCGGCGATCGGAATGGGGGCAGGCGATCCAAGCATTGAGAAGGGGCTACTGGGACTAGATACATCCCATAGGATACCCATGAAGTGCTCTAAGTGCCATGGGAATGATGTTGAAGTACGACGGCAGGTGGACGGGAGTGGGGCATGCATCATTTTCCAGGTGAACCACGCTAACGAAAAGGGCGAGGAGAGCAACGATATGGTGCGAGTCGAGAGGCGGCTGCACATGCATAGCGGAGTATACAGACTGGTTGGGATGGTGTGCCGGCAATACTATCTGAAAGAACACTTCTACTGCCACGTCCTGCGAAATAATACATGGTATATAATCAACGACGAGAAGTATAGGGAGGAAGATGGGCCCCCTGAGAGATCCCGGAACGTGCAGATGGCATTTTACGAAATGGAGTATTAATAAAAAGTTTATTTCCGTTATTCTTCTGTGGGGGAAGTTTCAAGTTTTTGATTATTGTGTTGTTGTCTGACTGGCCGGTGCTGGGGGTGTTTCCGTCCCGGACTGTCTTGGTGAGCCCAATTATCTTCATTGGGGGGAGACAAGAATCGATAAGTCTGGCCAATGGGGAGTAAGTTTTATTTATCCCGGCTGGAAGGAAATTCGAGAAAAAGTGGGGGTCATGAGAGGTGGGCAGATAGTGAGAAAGGCCAGACGGATAAAGTTTCCTGCTCAGCTCTATTGCCGTGGTGTCTTAATGAGAAAAATTAAAATTTTTCGACGCAGCCCCGATTCCGATGTATCAGCTTGGATTAGCGATGATGTTGTGCGTAATGGGTGGGGGCGGCGCCTCTCCGCGACTAGCAAAAAGTGACCTTTTTGTGGCATACCCCGGAAGTGTGATATGGTTTGATGGCATTGCGAGTGTTACCGACCGGTGTAATATTAAAGAAAATTCCGTGGTGTTCTGGCGAAATGGAAGTTATCTGATGCGGAAGAGCGTTGCGAGCCGACTGTCGGCACCCGTATACTTCCGATATTTACGACCCGTCGAGATCGACCTCATGGATTTCAGTGAGGTTGTGATCCGTCACCGGGGAAGCATGCTGAGGTTGAAACATGAGGAGCGTAAGATCGTGGTGCGGGTGGTGAGTGTCGAGAAGGTTGTACTGGTCAACCAAACTGTGCAGAGACGAAAGAACGTGTACTTTGAGGGTGCCGGAGGAAGGGGCCAGGAGGTGTCGGTCGAGTGCGAGCTTGTGTTCCCCGAAAGCATCCGGTGCGTACGGATGAAGGGTGGAGGCGTCTGGCGGATCCGGAAGGGTGAGAGGTTCGAGTGCATCTTCCATGGGGGATTTGGGCTTCCGTTCACGAGCAAGGAGCAGTTAGGGTTGAAAAATTACACGCAGTTCCGGTCTGCGAGCCGGCGTGCCCGATTGGAGGGTAAGAACGACGAGGTGTTTGTGAGTGGAGTGTACATGACGACGTGCGGGCGGAGGGTCATCTCGATACCGCGTATGGAGATGGGAATCTGGCGGAAGACGACCGAGCTTCCAGGTGAGGTGATGTTCAAGATGCAGGGAGGCAGCGGGGTAAAGACGTGCGAGGGGGCATGGGAACACCAGGAGAAGGGCATTGACGGGGAGTGGAGCCACAAGAAGTTTTTGAATGAGGAGGCATTTATTCGGAGCATTCTCGAATACGATGGGAGTAGGGGCGTACCTGATGGTGTAGCTGATGGTGTATGTGATAGCGGGGTGCAAGACTCTTCTGTTCTTTTGGCGGAGAATATAGACCAAGAGTACGAGGAAGCTGTTGAGGTGCTGCGAGTTGTGGATAAGGGACTGCAGTACATTAAGAAGAAGGTCCCCGGGGCGTGGCTGTGGAAAGAGTATAGTCTCGAGAGACGATGCGGGTTCCTGGTCGGGATCTATGAGGAGCGACGGCGTAGACGTATGGAGCGGTGGGAAAAGGAAGGGCTGAAGCGGTTCTTTTCCCGTGTCCTGGAGATTATTGAGCGAGAAAAAAGTGTATGCGAATGTGAAGGTTCAAAGAAGCTTGTCTGTAAGGTTATGGAGATAGTGAGGGAGCGGATAAAGGATTTTCCGAGGGATGATTCCCGGAGAGTGGGGGCCGACTGCCCGGGGGCAAGTAAGGCAGGAGTTTTAGGTAGCCCGTCCTCTTCGAGCAATCCCCGAGAGACAAGTCCCCAAGAGATGAGCACGGACCCCGAGACGACTGTAGGGCGACAAACGAAGAGGATGTTTTCAGATAGCAAAAAACAGATGCTGTCGCCGTTGCAGTCCCGGTTCTTTCAAAGTGAAATTGAGCCGAGTAGCAAATGGAAAATAAATTACATAAGAAAACGGATATTGATTGCGAGCTTCACCTTTGTGACGATTATGTGTGTGGGGGTTGGTGTGTGGTGGTGGCGAAAAAAAAAAGCATGGGGCCATGTGTAGGACTATCCAGACTACCCTCTGGTATATTGTAAGACGAATACGGTGAGTGGTGAGCCCAACCATACCTTGTCCCATTCTATGTGGGAGGGCATGCAGGGTGAAACCTAAACCCAACTGGGTTGGGAAACCGTGAAAGAGATATGTAAATAGAAAGATGAAAACGGGTGAATCTAATAACTAATTTAATAGCAATTTAAAAAAAATGTATTAATAAACTTCTTTACTCATTCTTATCCTAAATTCCCATTTTTAAACATTTACACAGTATATTAGGTTGGATATTTACAATGTTTGAAAGTATTTGCACGCCAATCATGTTGCTCAGAAAATTTGGCGAGGACATCCCAATCGGGAATGAAGTTTGAACTTTGTATCACTGTAGCCGAAAAAAACCAATAAACATCAGCACAATGTAGGAGGAAACAAACGACTCCCGAAGTCAATGCCAACATACCAATAAATCCTGATTGTTATACGGCAACAAGTTACATGGTCAAATCGAAATGAGCACCAGCAATTCAACGAGGACATCCTATGCGCGAACATGCCGAATGATAAACGCAGAATGCCAAAAGTCCCTCTGGTGGGGAAAGATAGAAGAACTGAATAACCCAAACAAACCAGCAATGACTGCCACCTTGAGCATCCTGGGTAGGCGATGTTGTGCTTGTGGTGTGTGTCGTGTGACTGTGAGGAAGCGTAACAGAGCGCCGCCAGGTCGAACAGGATGGCTGTGGCCAAGTGGGAAAAGACTGCGCATCCGGGTGGAGGACATCAAAAAGTGATTGGTGGGGAACGGCCTGCACCCAGAATCAGCGAAATTCACCACTATAACGACCACTGCAGTCTAGTGGAATAATCCAACCATGCATTAGTTGAATATGTTTTGGAATGAGTCAAGCGAAGTTCCGGTGAAAAGCAGGATTGTATGACAGTGAGAACATGCTGTGTGAGCTGAGTTGAGCAATAAGAGTGAAACGTGTGTCTGTGAAGTGGGTGGATGGTGATGGACGGAGGTTTTTCTAGAAAAGGAGTTGGTTGATTATGATGGGGATATTAAGTAGTCTGGGGTGAAAATCAATAGTGGTGACCTATCGCATCTTTCTATGAGATGGGTGATATCAAGGAAGAATGGCTTGGTTTTGTAGAGTGGAACGATCTGGTTTGATGGTGTTCGTAAGAAGTTCAGTTCTAGTTGAAAGATGTAAGATCTAAAAATGAAAAGAGGATGAGATTTTTTTCACGAGCTGCCCATGGTTTTTTCTGGAAAACGCAAGAAGTGGCTGGAAGCCATTAGGTGTGCAGAGGAGGCGATGGAAAGAGAGATAAGCAGAGCTGTTGGACTAGAATACATTCCATCACCAATGTTTGTTAGGGATATGAGTGGTGTGAATGATGATCTGAATGGTGAAGAGCCCGTCCGATTCCAGACCAGCGACGGGGAGTGGTGCAGTGTGGTGCACTCTCTTGCAAAATGGAAAAGATGGATGCTCTGGAAGCTTCGTGATGATGGAGTGAGCGGGATCTGGTGCGACATGCGTGGGATCCGCAAGTGCGAAGACGCTGATGTAATTTGCACGAGCCGGATGCACTCGTACCAGGTCGAGCAGTTTGATTGGGAAAAAGTGATTCCCTCCGAGAAACGGAATATTGAGTTTTTGAAGGAGACTGTGCGTGAAATTTACCGCGGATTGAAAGCAGCAAAAGAGCGAGTTGATGCCGAGTACCCAGGGATGTTTCTTAGGAACAAACTTGCGGACGAGGTAAGGTTTGTACAGAGTCAGGAGTTAGAGGAGCTGTTTCCTGAGCTGAATGCCCAAGAGCGCGAGAATGCGATTGCGCGTGAGGCCGGGAGTGTATTTATTATCGGGATAGGACATCCGTTGAAGTCCGGAAAGGAACATGGACAGCGATCGGCTGATTATGATGATTGGGATCTAAACGGGGACTTGATTGTGTGGAACGAGGTAATTGGATGCGGAATGGAGGTGAGTAGCATGGGGATCCGTGTTGATCATACGAGCCTGAGACGCCAGTTGGAGGCGAAGAATGAGAGTCGCAAGGCCGAATATGAGTTCCATCGGGGTGTTCTTGAAGGAGTGATTCCCCCTACCATTGGTGGTGGTATCGGAAAGAGCCGGGTCGTGATGTTTTTGCTTGAGGCGCGACACATCGGTGAAATTCAAGCCAGCGTCTGGCCGAAGAAGGTCCATGAAGAATGTGCGGATGAGGGAATCCATCTTCTGTAGAAGCTGTTGGTATGAGGAAATGATAATTCAGTAATCCCATGTGTAAAGGTTGACGTTAATCCTGAAGGAGTTTTAATGAGCATTGGAATTTCTATTCCAGTGCAAGTATGTATACGAATGGAGATGTGCTCCAGATTTTACGTTTTTCAAATTGTAAAATACAGCAACTGAATAAATTTTTATTTTATATTATGTTTAGTTTCTGTTTTATTTTTTTTCTTCTCCTTTTGTGATACGATCTGTTATAATTATAACGAAGTGTCCTGAAAAGAGGTATGTATTAAAAAATGAAGTGTAGAATATTCAGTAGACTGATAGTCTATTTTTGAGTATATGACGAAAGTTTGAAATAAATTCTAGTAAAAATACATTTTCAGGTGAATTGTAATAATAAGGATTGGGTTGTGATTATGTTAGATATGTTATAGGCTAGGTTATCTAGCGTGGTGAGAAAGTAGTTTATGAAAGTGGGGATTTTGAATCTGATGGGTGAATGCAAGTCGTTTGGCAGTATTATGTCAAATGATGGGATACGTTGAAGGTAAGTGAAGATATGAGAATTGTAAGTCCTTTAGCTACAAGGATAAGGGTGGAATATCTGTTAGATTGGTGTAAATCCAGGCTATATCTACCGGGATAGTTCTAAAGTGTTCCCATGCAATTTATATTGTGATAATTGTTGGTGTGAAGGGGTTATTAGATGGAGTCTAAGGATGTTGAATGATTTTAAGGATAGGAATAAGAGAAATCCAATTTAAATTTAATTTTAAGTTTATTAAAAGGATGTTTTTTCAAATAAAGAATAGAAGGGAATTGCATGTATATTTAAATTGAAGGAGATAGGCAACTGTCGATTCATTTACAAGCTGGTTGAGACCAATAAATGAGGGAATGAGATTGTGTAAATTTAAATTTTGTAACCAGCTAAAGGCACAAATCATGTTTTTCGTGTGAGAGGAAAAAATATTGTTTGATGAGAAATGAGACCGCCGGGGTTTTTCAATATTAATGATAGAAAATTAATTAATTTAAAAATAATTAATCAGAAGTATTTTTGAAATGATTGTGATGTGTTGTTTGAATTTACCACGAGCATTAGTGTGTTGTTGTAAAACATTGTATTTTATTTAATAGCTTAAATTTTTAAATATGAAATGATTGTTAAAAAGAGTTAATTTCCAATATGTGTAAACATGAAGATATTATAAGTTGAATAATAAAACAAAGAATTTTTATTTTTAATTAATGAGTAAATTAAATGTAAAAGAAAAAAACGGAGAAACTATAAATAGGGTGGTCTTTGAATAATAAAAAATTGACTATGACACAGAAAAAGATGTAAAATGAAATAATTTAGTTTTTGTTTTTTTAAAAAAAGCCTGGTATATTATAAAGTCTAGTTGATCTTTGATGAAAAATTTTGTTTGTAGTAGTAGTAGATATAAATAGTGATGAGAATTATTGAGATAGTTATGATAGAGAGGATTGTCTTCATATAGAAAAGGTGTGATTGATACTCTGTAAGGGAGGTAATTTTAGGTGCTTTTCCTTTTGTATGAATTTTTCTGTAAATGGGAGTTTTGTAGATTACTCCTTGCTGTTCAAATGTCAAATAAAAAAAGGCGATTTCTAGGTGAATTGATTTCATAAGTATCAAAGATGGATATTTGCAAGCAATAAATAATTGTGAAATGATTGGGTCTATCTTATTTATAAAAAAAGTATCAATAGATTGGCCTTGTGGAAGTGTTTTTAAAGATATTGCCATGAGACGCCTAATTAATATATCCAATTGTGAGGGAACGATGAGAAGTGAATGGCGTTTAACACAATTTTTTATTGAGTCAATACAGTCTAATTTCTGTTTTATATGGTCTGATTGAGATGTATTGGTGAGATATTCCTGAAGTCGTGTGGATGATCTAATTATATTTATTATATCTGATTTTTTTTGTTCAGCGTAGTTGAGTGATTCTGTAGTGATTAGTGAGTGTGTTAGTGAACGAGCGTAATGAAGAGTTAAATTTGTAACGTCTCCTTTAGCGAATGTTGTATCTAAATATAGTGTTGTCATTTCTGTGGTTTCTACCATGTGAAGTGGAATTGAAGGAGCATTCAGTGCCAGATGTTCATTTATAAGAGATTTATTTGAAGAGGACGAGTAAAATAATGGAAAATAAATAGAAAAAATCATTATAGGGGCCGAAGATGTGATAAGTTCTTAATTGTTGAGTGCTAATGTAAATAATGGAGTCTGAGCAAGGAGTTTGGTTACAACGTGTAACCAGAATGTATGAAGATCAATATATTTTTAATTATTTGTTTATGCGTGTATTTAGTTTACCAGACAAGTATCATGAATTATATTAATTAAATAGTATTTTAAGATTTTTATTCTTTTTTGTTCATAATATAAGTATTTTAGATAGAATGGTTAAACTTAGTAATAAGGGAATATTGAAATGCTCTTCATTGCGGTAATTTTTATAAATATAATAGATATAAGATGGATATATTTTATGAAATAGAGAATATGTATTTATAAAAAAAGTTATTAATTGTTTAATTATATCTAGATGAAATAAACTGTTGGACAATTGAATTCAAGGATGAAATCGCTTGTATAATAGATTGATGTAGATCTTGTATCTGAGTCAAAATTGAAGTAATATCATCTGTGCATGATCTAGTGGTTGTGGATGTATACGAGGAAAAGTCATAATTTGGGGTGTTTGGCGTTGGGGTTGGTTCGTCAACGAATGTTTCGTGGAAAGGGGGTGTGATGACGGTGTCTGAAGGGTTTTTGTAGACCCATGCACTTCCGGCATATTTCTTGACTGTATTTGCATCGAATATGAAGGCGTACTCACCTGAAAGTTCTGTAGGTTTTCTCCTGATTGGACCTTTGAGTGCTGGAATCTTTATTATGCCGTCGAAACAGGTGGTGACGTAGTTTCCAGGCAAGAAGACTGTGTCTGAGACGAGTGTGAGCCTGCAGTGCTTTTCGTTGCTTTGGAATTGTGTGAAACTTTTTAGGATGAATGTGGGCGATGAGAGCGGGAAGAAGGAGATGCCCGTAGGAAAAACACATTTTATTTCTTCTCCTTTACGAATGGTACGACTTATATTGTTTATTGGATCTCTGCATATTACCTCCTGAGATTCCAGAATGCAGTCTATGGTTAGACGGGGTTTTTCCTGGTTTACGAGTGCTGTGAAGGCATTTTCAACCAATGGTGATGGTGTGTTTTTCAGAAGAATGACCTTGTTGTTCACGATCTTCACGATGCAGCCCTTTGATTCTTTGAGTGGATTTAGGACCAGGCTGTCTTTGATGATGTAGGAGTCTGGATAGAGTGCCAGATCCAGTGTGGCGTATTGTTCCGGATGGAAGTAGAAGGTTGATCCGCGGGCGAGGTTGGTGGAGACGTTTTTTTTTGTCTTGTGTGAGTCTGATTTATAGAATACGGTTGAGCCCTGTTGGAGAATGCATGGTGAGCGGGGTGATGTAAACGATATTTTCGAATCTGGATACGCTGTGAAATATTCGTCCTTCATCATAACCAAGTCCTGTGTTATAGGTGAGTCTCCCGAATGTACGAGGGATATTAGGGTGATGATCATTGCATGAAGAAATTGATGGAATAAATATTTCTACAAATGTTTAAATATAGATGAGACATCAGTTGTGATAAAAAGTATAATGTGGAATGTGTGGATATCCCAGTGATTTGTAGTTATTTTAGTCATCTTAGCATCCGCGCTAATAACAGTTGTTTTCTTCCAAACAAAATAGTTCTTAGGTCTGATTGAAAGAAGAGACCTGGATGTGTGAATGGGAGGAGTGTAGGGATTTCTGCGAGCTTAGGACGAGTTGTGAGGGTTTTTGATGGTGGTTGTATGAATGTAGAGGATATGTAACAAACGTTATATTTATTGATATGGTAATATTTTTCTGAAGTTGATCATAAATATTAATTTATTTATGGAAGGTATTGAGAATTATGAATAGTATTTTGATACATATATAAGTATAAACATATGTAAAGAGAAGCTGCAAGTGAAAGGAGTGGGATATTGTATAAAGTTATTGAGGCGATAGAGAAATTTATCTTTCCTATGAATGGATATGTCATCTTAAGTAATAATGATGCATACAAAAGTGTTTTAAAGGGAATAATGAAGTGATAGCTATTTGCCATTAAATATTTAGAAATATGTTTATACAGAATGAGAATTGACATGAATTTCGAAGTATATATTAAAATGTGTTCAGCGATTAAAATTAATATCTGTGCAATTAATTTTCCAGTTATATCCATCTTATTGTGATAAGTGTGTGTTATAATAGGATATAGTAAAAAAAAGTGAATAACCTGTGAAAGTGTAACTATGGCCCATGCATGGTGTTCAGAAAAGGAATTTACCATAAATGTACTAAGTATGAAAAGTAAGTAAAAGACAAAGAAGACAAGAATAATGATTTTGTAATTGGATATGTGTAAACGAAAAGCCATAGTAGAATTGGTTACACTTGAAAGTACAAATTCTGAAAGGTTCGAATATGCTATTTCAGCGGTAAAAACAATAAGGAATATAAGGGAGGAGTAAGTAATTGGTAATGTACGGGGATTATGAGTGTTTAGTGATTTTCTGAGTGTTAAAGATTGATATTTCTAGAAAAGATATATATTAAAAAGAAATATTATGATCAAAATGATGGGGAAGATATTGGTAATGTATTCTATTAAATATGGAGTGAATGGAAATATTAGCCCTGTAAGTATGAAATATGATTTATATAATGAAGAGAAAAGTGCAGAATTTGCATAAGATAGAATCGTAATTTCTAAATACATAAAAATGAAAGTCATCATAAAGTTTGTGAACAAGACCGAATATAAATTCTTATGGTTTATGAAATTTTGTAATAAATATATTGCTAATGATAAAATAGAGAGTAAATACTTGAGATGAATGTTGAAGATGATTGATGTGAGTGCAGCTGCGAATAGTGCAAGGAGCCTGAATGCGCTGAGTAAGTTTTTTGCAATCTGAATGTGTATGGGAATAAGGAAGTAGGTGTTCAAGAGTGATCCAGATGCATATACATAGGTAATGAATAAAACACATAATATTATAAATTGGTGTAAGTCTTCTGTCGGTATTTTCCATTGCATGGGTTAAGGGGAGAGATAGAAATTTTTATTTTTTGAGATTTCTAAATGGATTATTGTTTAAATTTGAATGTGATTATGGGTTTGTCCGTTGGGTGTTTTTTCTTTAAGATTTATTGGACAAGTGTAAGGAGGATGAGAGTGAAGTGGGGGTATGTTGAAGAAGTGAATAGAATGATTCTAGCCATGAATCATTTGATTGAGTGGTGTTTAATATCTATTATTAATTGTTAATGAATGCGAAAATATGTAGATGTTTTGAAAAATTTTTTTATTTTTTCTTTTCAAGGATATTTGAATGATAAAATGAATCGTGTGGGGGTGAGTTTTAAATAAAGCAAAAAAATGTAGAATGTAACATATAAGATAAAGTTAATGAATATATAAAATAAGTATTAAAATATCAATTATTAATTAAATAACAAGAGATTTATGGGTTATTTAATTAATAATTGATATTTTAATAATTTAAATTAGAATTATTTTATTAAAATACAATGACAAGTATTTAAAGGAACCATAAAATGATAAATTAAAGAATTATGATGAGATAGAATTTTTATATTTTTATAAATTTAAATTTTTATTAGAGAGATGATGGGTATAGCATCAAATTATTTCACAAATAAGATATATTAAATTTGTGGTTTTTATGGAAAAATTCCATATTAGCCAAAACAAAAACATAATATTTATAAAAAAATGATTTGAAAAGCCAAATTATTAATTGAAGATTTCGTGTCAAAGAATTGTTCCATTTTTTATTTTTATTTTTGTTTATATTTGTATGTTGTCGTTTTGAGATTTTTGGTGGATGTTATTGAAATAATTTTTGTTATATCAATGATTAAGTTGATAAATTGGTATTTTTTGTATTAGATTGTAAGTTTATTGGTTTTGAATATAATAAAAAAGAAAATTTTGATGGTATTCTTGGTTATTAGTAAGTTGTAATTGCGAAGATTAAGATCTATTTCATTATAAATGAAACCTAGCTGGGCATTTTTAAGTTTTTTAACGAGTTGATTTTTTATTACAATTTTTTTTGAAGTGGTTTTCTTCATTGTGAACCATATAGTTGTTGAGTTTCCACCTGTGGGAAGTCATAAGCTATATTAATAAGATTTAAAAAGGAATTTCTAAAATGTATGAAGAGGGGGATTGGTCTGGCGGAGAATTTAAATCTGGGACTATGTACATAATAACGTCAGTAATATTGTTGAAATATTGTAGTGTGTTTATAATGGCAATAGAATTTTGGTTGTCTATTAAATTACTTTTAATATTTTTTTTGGTAGCTGCGAAAATCTTGCTTAATGATTGAATCGAAGTAATTAAGTCAATAGTTATTAGAATGATCCAAACTTGCATAATTCTAATTACCCCTCTAGTTTTTTAGAAGAATTTTTTATATTGTGATTTAAGGTGTGAAACATCTGTTTATTCTATTTTATTTATTAATTAATTCTTTTTTTTGAAAAAATCATGGAGTTTTTACTTTTTTGAGATATGAAAATATGAAGTTTTATAATATAGCTTAAATGATTTCTAAATGGTTTTACCGTTTTTTTCTATTTATGTGTATGTATTGGCTATTCGACTTTTTAAATAAATTTCATACTAAATGTGTTTATGAGTGTAATTTTTAGCTCTAAAATAAAATTTATTTATGATTGAATTTGTGTTTTTTTATGTATTTCAAGATTTGTTTTCCAAAGTGTAGATGAGATTATGTGAATGAATGGGTCCATTCCAAAGGTGATATTTTTGTGGTCAATGTAGGGTTGGAGTGCTGTGTTTCTGAACGAGTATTGGTGTAGATCTGTGTATGAAAGGTTGTGTTTGAGGATTTTTATTGAATCAAAGAGATATTTATTATAGTTATAATAC
>CAMDZK010000007.1 GCA_945910665.1 uncultured Peptostreptococcaceae bacterium | reverse complement strand
GTGTACGTGATGAATCAAGTCAATCCGCAAATAACGAGAGATTTTCCGAATATACCCGTGACTCTTCTACATGTCGATGCACTAGAAGAGGATTCACTCCTCATCATGCAGCCAGAAAAGCCGACCGTCAACGTGACCTTATCTGGTTTAAGAAATACACTCAACCGCGTTTCGCCTTCACAGATTATCGCAGAAGCGGATTTGCAAGGATACACGGAAGGGGCCGTTCGAGTACCTGTTACGATAAAACAACCCGCGGACACGACCATTGCCACTTCGAGCCAACGAGATATTTTATTTAGTATTGAACGAGTCGTCGAGCGAACCATTCCGATCAATGTCGTCACAGACGGTACGAAAGAAGACTTTAAATACAATTTCACTTTGGAACCAGAACGCATAACGATTTCTGCACCGCGAAGCAAGGCGAATAACGTCCATTCAGCCATCGTCAATGTAGAAGTGGGTGACCGAACAGAGTCATTCACATCCACACTTCCTATTCAACTATTAGATGCAGATAAAATGGTTGTTGGTGGTGTCAATGCTGATGCGGACACTGTGTCCGTATCAACGGAAGTGCGCAAAGTGAAGGAAGTACCGTTGGTCATTGCCCATACGGGGACTTTGCCAGACCAGGTGACAATTTTACAAGAATCCATTGAACCCAATGTTGTCCTTGTGCAAGGACCGGATGAGATTGTATCCAATTTAGAAAATGTACGAACGGAAGCGATCGATTATGCATCCATGACAGAATCAGGTGAAAGAGAAGTGCAATTGCAATTTCCAGAAGGAGTAAAACTCGTCGAAGATACAACGATTCTCTATCGGTACACTGTCCGCACACCTGTGGAACAAAGTTATCTCATTGACCGTTCGACGATTGATATTCAAAATTTAGCCGAAGGATACACGGCCAATGTACAAGATGGTAGCTCTATCCTCGTTAAATTACGCGCGGAAGAAGCGATTATCAATGAGTTGGACCGAAGCAAAGTGAGACTCCTCGTCAATGCACAAGGATTAGGGGTGGGAGAACACACGCTACCCATTCAAATGGAACCGATTGAGAACGTGAAAATCGATCAAGAGCAACTCGAAGAAATAACCATTGTGATCCAAGTTGATCATTCCGAATAAAGAAGAAAGGTAGAGTTGATGAGACCACTGAAAAAGTCACACTATAATTAATAAAAAAGCTTAAGATAGCAGAAATCGCTGAAATCTTAAGCTTTTTTTATTATAATAGAAGTATGAAAGGTGGAGATCTCAATGCTTGAGAGACAACAACAAATGATTCTGAGCCAATATACTCAGGTATATGATTTACTCATTCCTAAAGACCATCGATTGCGACAAATGAACGAACTCGTCGGCTTTAATCTCGTCTACGAAGAACGCAAAGAGAACGATTGTATAGACTTTGGGAGAAAAGCCACCTTGCGTTGATTTACCTTTCTTTTTTTAGATCAAACTCTTCCATCGTAACGTAAAAATGTATAAAAATAAACCTAATAAGGGAATAAGGAATTATAAACCCCAGCGCTGTACTGCGCGTCGACGGCATAGTTATGAATTATAAGAAATGTGTATATTCAAATGTGAAAACGGGAAAATGGCGATTAATGTAGGCCAAAAAGAAATAGTGAGAACTTTACGATCTGATAAAAAATAGAATGAATCTAGTTTAAGTATGCATAAAAAACGAGGTGAAAACCTTTGAAAGTGGATAATATTTCATAAAATACTTGTGTTTCTATGGTAAGAATGATAAAATTTTTAATAGATGAATAGAAAGAAGGAGGGTATGCTGTGTTAAAGAGCTTTAATGAACTGCTAGAGATGGCTGCGTCACGCAAATCGGTAAAGATCGCTGTCGCCATGGCTAATGACGAACACGTCATCGAAGCAGTGTCTGACGCTGCAAAGAAAAACTTAGCAACGCCAATTCTCGTAGGACCCGAAGACGAAGTCAAAGTCATTGTGCATGAAATTGCGCCAGACCTTGACTATGAATTAATTGATGCAAAGGATAAAGAAGAAGCGGCAAAAGTAGCAACGCAATTGGTTTCTTCTGGAAAAGCCGACATTCTAATGAAAGGCCTTGTTGACACTTCGGTGATTATGTCCCAAGTGCTCAATAAAGAATACGGACTCCGAACAGGAAATGTATTAAGCCATGTGGCTGTGTTCAGTATTCCAGCGTATCACAAGATTTTGTTTTTAACCGACGCTGGTATGAACATTGCACCTGATGTGGATCAAAAGCAAAAATTGATTGAAAACGTCGTTCCTCTTTGCCATTCCATGGGTCTGAAAGAACCAAAAGTCGCTATGATTTGCGCAAAAGAAAATGTGTCTGAAAAAATGCAAGCGACGATTGACGCTGCAGAAATTCAAAAGCGAAATGAAGAAGGCAAAATTACAGGTTGTGTCGTCCAAGGTCCACTGGCTTTCGATAATGCGATTAGTAAAGAAGCGGCAGAAATCAAAGGAATTTCTGGTGAAGTTGCAGGTGATGCAGATGTTTTACTCATGCCGATGATTGAAGCAGGAAATGTTCTATACAAAGCGTTCACCTATTTTGCAGGAGCGGAAAGTGCAGGGATGATTTTAGGAGCAACACATCCAATCGTTCTTACGTCAAGAGCAGATTCAGCGGATTCTAAACTTTACTCCATTGCCCTCGCAGTATTATTAGCAACAAAGGATGAAGCGAATGGCTAAAATATTTACGATTAATCCAGGGTCTACGTCGACCAAAATTGGGATTTTTGAAGATGACAAATTAGTGATTGAACAATCCCTCGCCCATAACCCAGAAGAATTAGCAAAATACAGTTCAGTATGGGAACAAATTGATTTTCGCAAAAACATCTTATTAAAGTTTTTAGAAGATAACAATATAAACATCGATGATTTTGACGCAGTGGTTGGCCGCGGTGGATTAATGAAACCCATTGTCAGCGGTACCTATGAAGTAAGTGAGGCCATGCTCGACGATTTTACTTCGGCAAAATATGGGGAACACGCTTCCAACTTAGGAGCAAAACTAGCACTTGAACTCAAAGGAAAAAAAGCACGAGCATTTATTGTAGACCCAGTGGTTGTCGATGAACTTGCGCCCATTGCCCGCGTTTCAGGACAAGAGGGTACAGAGAGAATCTCAATATTCCACGCGCTGAACCAAAAAGCTGTCGCAAAGCGATTTGCAAGCGAAGTGGGAAAAGGTTATACTGAACTTAACCTCATCGTAGCGCATATGGGTGGTGGTGTGTCCATTGGCGCCCATAAAAAAGGCATGGTCGTCGATGTGAACAATGCTCTTGATGGGGACGGACCATTTTCTCCCGAGCGTGCTGGCGGAATTCCCGTTCGCGATGTGATTCGTATCGCCTACAGTGGTGAGTTTACAGAGGCGCAGCTTCGTAAACATTTCGTTGGAAAAGGCGGACTCATGTCCTATTTTGGCACGCAAGATGCGAGAGAAGTATCAAAAATGGCCCATGAAGGCGATGAAAAAGCACAGATCGTCTATGAAGCAATGGCTTACCAAATTGCCAAAGAAATTGGGGCTTGTGCAAGCGTCTTAGAAGGAAAAGTCGATGCGATTCTTCTCACTGGCGGAATTGCTCACGACAAAGAATTTGTCGGTTGGATTACCAAACGCATCGAATGGATTGCACCGGTGCACACGTACCCAGGAGAAGATGAATTAGAAGCATTAGCGCAAGGTGGGCTTCGCGTCCTTCGCGGAGAAGAAGAGGCAAAAACCTATGCGTAAAGTCTTAGAAGATCGTCGTATTCGCATTGTGACAGGGCATTATGGTTCTGGTAAAACGGAATTTGCTATCAATTATGCAAAACATTTGGCTCTTCTCAATTCAAAAGTGGCGATTGCAGACTTAGATGTCATAAACACGTACTTTCGTTCCAGAGAGCTAAAAAAAGAATTTGAAGAATTAGGAATTGATTTAATCGGAGCTTCTGTTGATGCCTCGGCCGTCGATATCCCTGCAATTTCTGCAGAAGTAGTGCGTCCCATTATCGATAAAGAAGTGCAATATGTCATGGACGTTGGGGGAAACCCTGCAGGAGCAAGAGCCATTGGACGCTTTCGAAAGTCGTTGATTCCTGAAAATCCAGATCATTTCTTTGTCGTGAACCGAAATCGTCCAGAGACGGAAAAATTTGAGGATGTCCTCGCGTTTTTACGTCAAACCGAAGCAATTGTTGGAATTCCAGTGACAAAACTGGTAAATTCAACGCATATGCTCAAAGATACGCAAGTATCTGATGTTTTATACGGTCAGGAGTTGGTCGACGAGCTTTCTGATAAGCTTGGTTTACCAGTTTCTTATATATCATGTCGGAAAGAGATTGTCCACGAACTCCCTGAAGAGTTACAAAAAATCACTTTACCGATTGAACTTACCATGCGCCAAGTATGGATGACTTAGGAGGAAAAAATGGCTGCAAAAGGAAAAGTCTCATTTAATGAGAATTACTGCAAGGGATGCGAACTGTGTGTAGCAGTTTGCCCGGTACATATTCTTGCACTTGACACATCTCGTTTAAACGAAAACGGCTATCACCCAGCGGGTGCTGTCGAACCAGAAAAATGCATTGCTTGTGGAAACTGCGCAATCACTTGCCCAGATTCCGCGATCAAGGTAGAAAGATTGGAGGCTAAGTAATGACGAAGATTCTTATGAAAGGGAATGAAGCTATCGGTGCTGCGGCGATCGCTGCAGGATGCAGATACTTCTTTGGTTACCCAATCACTCCACAAAGTGAGTTACCTGAATATATGTCAAGAGAACTTCCAAAAGTAGGGGGCGTTTTCTTACAAGCTGAATCTGAAATTGCTGCAATCAACATGGTGTACGGAGCTGCAGGAACTGGCGCACGTGTGATGACATCTTCATCCTCTCCAGGATTTGCGTTAAAACAAGAAGGAATGTCTTATATCGCAGGGGCTGAACTTCCAGCACTTATTTGTAACGTCATGCGTGGGGGTCCAGGACTTGGTTCCATTCAACCTTCCCAAACTGACTACTATATGGTGACACGCGGTGGCGGAAATGGCGACTATCGTACAATCGCCTTAGCACCAGCATCGGTACAAGAACTTGTCGATATGATTATTGACGGCTTTGATTTAGCTGATAAATATAGAAACCCTGTTGTCATTTGTGCAGACGGTATGCTTGGTCAAATGATGGAGCCTGTTGAGTTTAAAAAAGTTGACCATGATGATTTACCAGAAAAACCATGGGCAACAACTGGTACTGGTGGAAAAAGACCTCCAAATATCATTAACTCCTTGTACTTACAATCTGAAAAATTAGAACAACATAACTTAAATTTAATTGAAAAATATAAGAAAATCGAAGAAAATGAAATTCGTTACGACGTGGACCAAGTAGAAGATGCTGATTTTGTGCTCACAGCCTTTGGTACAACCTCTCGTATCGTTCGCTCTGCAGTGGCTCAATTACGTGAAGAAGGATACAAAGTAGGTATTGTTCGTCCACAAGCCATTTGGCCATTCCCACACATTGCGTATCAAGAACTTCCAGATACAGTCAAAGGAATTCTCACTGTGGAAATGAATCACGGTCAAATGATCGATGACGTACGCATTGCAGTTGCAGGCAAAATTCCTGTTTACCACTACGGTCGCTACGGCGGTATGATTCCACTTGTTGAAGATATTGTCGCAGAAACCAAACGAATCATGGAGGGACAATAAAATGACAGTAGTATATGAACGTTCCCATGGGTTAACCGATGCAAAAACGCACTATTGTCCCGGTTGTACACATGGTATTATTCATAAATTAGTTGCAGAAGCACTCGTAGAATTAGATTTAGTGGATAAAGCCATTGGGGTAGCTCCCGTCGGTTGTTCCGTACTTGCATATCTCTACTATAATTGTGACATGCACGAAGCTGCACATGGACGTGCACCAGCGGTTGCTACGGGAATAAAGCGTGTGCTTCCAGATAATTTCGTATTCACATACCAAGGCGATGGTGACTTAGCATCTATCGGTACTGCAGAAATTGTCCAAGCAGCACACCGAGGAGAACATATTTCTACAATCTTCGTCAACAACGCAATTTACGGAATGACCGGTGGACAAATGGCACCGACCACTCTGATAGGACAAAAGACAACGACATCCCCTGGTGGACGTTCTGTAGAACACAGTGGACGCCCCATTCGCATGAGTGAAATGCTTGCAACCATCGATGGTGCAAAATACGTAGAACGTGTATCTGTTGATACTCCTGCAAACATTCGAAAAGCGAAAAAAGCGATCATCAACTGCTTTAAAGTCCAGATGGAAGGCAAAGGCTTTGGTATCGTCGAGGTTCTTTCCACATGCCCAACAAACTGGGGACTCCATCCAAATGATGCAATTAAATGGTTACAAGAAAATATGATGCCTTACTATCCACTTGGCGTGTTCAGAGACGGAAAGGATGACGAATAATGGAACATAAAATTATTATGGCCGGATTCGGCGGACAAGGGATTATGGCGATGGGTCAACTCGTGACCTATGCGGGTATGGTCGAAGGTAAAAATGTATCATGGCTTCCATCGTACGGACCTGAAATGCGTGGGGGTACTGCAAACTGTGCCGTTATCGTATCCGATAAACCCGTAGGCGCTCCAACAGTTTCCAAATATGATGTAGGCGTATTCATGAATGAACTTTCATTAAAGAAATTTGAAAAAGACGCTCTACCTGGTGCAACACTGTTCATCAACTCCTCATTAGTCTCTTCAAAAGTGCAAAGAGATGACGTTACTGTGCACTATGTACCAGTCAATGAAATTGCACAAGATGAAATTGGAAACGCGAAAACAGCAAATATGGTTATGTTAGGCGCTGTTTTAGCAGGTGTAGATATCGTCAATCGTGATACGGTTATGGATGTTTTCACAAAAGTATTTGGTGAAAAAAGAGAAAAATTAAAACCAATGAACGATGACGCTATGAAAGCTGGCGCCAACGCATTGGAAAAAGAAGAAGTAAAGGCGTAAGCGAGACGACAAAGACCCGATGATTCGGGTCTTTTTCTTATTTTGCTAGAGAATTGCGAAGATTCGGGTACAAATAAAGATAGTGTAAGAAAAATGAAAGTTTCATTCATATGGTGTATCCTATATAATAGTAGAAAGCCAAAAAATAATGCACGATATACAGGGAATACAGGTTATTAGAAAAGTTAAGGAGGAATATATGGGGAAATACTTTGGTACCGATGGAATTCGCGGAGTAGCAGGCTCTGCTCTCACGCCAACCTTGGCCTATCGTACAGGATTAGCCGCCGCACAGGTTCTCTCAAAGGAACACGGGAGAGTGATCGTGGGAAAAGATACGAGACGTTCAGGGGATATGTTAGAAGCGGCGATCGTGGCAGGTCTGACAGCAGGAGGCATGGATGCAGAACTTTTAGGAGTTGTGCCAACGCCAGCCGTTGCTTATGAAACGGCAAATTCTGATGCCGTTTTAGGAATTATGATCAGCGCTTCCCATAATCCTTCAGAATACAATGGAATTAAAATTTTTGGATTTGATGGCTATAAATTACCAGACGCTGTCGAAGCGGAAATAGAAGAAGTTATCGATGATGAGCGTTTCCAACCCACAAAAATTGGCGCAGACATTGGGCGCGTCATTCATAATGAAGACGGAGCCTTAGCGTATATTAATCATATGAAAGAAAGCATTACCTGTGACTTTCATGGTATAACGGTAGCGCTCGATTGTGGTCATGGATCAAACAGCGCCATCGCACCACGCGTCTTTCAAGAGTTGGGGGCTACCGTCCACGCAATCAATACAGAGCCTGACGGATTAAATATAAATAATAATTGCGGATCAACCAATCCTTCCATGATTCAACAACTTGTATTAAATACAAAAAGCGATGCTGGATTTTCATTTGATGGCGATGCGGACCGGGTAATTGCTGTGGATGAAAAAGGCGTTGTCATGGATGGCGACCATATTTTAGCAGCTCTTGGACTGCATATGAAAAATGAAGGAATTTTAAAAAATGATGGAATCGTTGGTACGGTGATGACAAATATTGGCCTTGACCTTTTTGCGAAAGAAAAGGGAATTACCCTTCATAAATCGAGTGTAGGCGACCGATACGTGCTAGAAGACATGAAAAAGCTCGGATATGTGCTAGGCGGAGAACAGTCTGGGCATATTATTTTCTTGGATAAAAACACCACAGGTGATGGACTTCTTACTGCGCTAAAATTGATGGAATTGTATGTATCCACCGAGAAAAAAGCCAGCGAATATAATGAAATGATGGAATCTTATCCGCAAGTCCTTGTCAACGCGAGAGTTTCTCCAGAGGGTAAGAAAAACTATGCCAATGACCCAATCATTCAAGAAGAAATTCAAAAACTAACCTCTCTTTATCATGGCGAAGGACGCGTACTCATTCGTCCTTCTGGAACGGAACCGCTCGTGCGTGTCATGATTGAGGGAAAAGATCGCCAACAAATTGAAGCTCACGCCAGAATGTTAGCCAAAATCATTGAGGAGAGATTTCCCCTATGAAAAGAAGAATCGTAGCCGATAGCAGTATGGAATGGACCCCCTATCTGAAAGACCATGAAGATCAAGTTTTTCTCGTGCCATTTGCGGTAGATATTGGGGAAAAACATTTTATCGATGATGGCTCTACGTCCGTCGATACATTTGTAAAAGAAATGAAGGCCTATCCTGACTCCCCAAAATCAGCAGCTCCAACGCCTGGTGCCTATTTAGAAGCCTTTGGTGATGCAGATGAAGTCTTTGTTGTGACCATTTCCTCGAAACTCAGCGCGTCCTATAATAACGCCCAATTAGCAAAGACCATGGCGGAAGAAAAAGGAAATACGAAAGTACATGTCTTTGATTCTAAGTCTGCCGCCAGTGGAGAGACGATGGCAGCAGAAGCTATTTTGGAGCGGATGGAGAAAGAGTATCCTTTTGATACAATCGTCACGGAAGTTGAACGCTACATTGAGAATGGGAATACGCTATTTGTCCTCGAAACCCTTGAAAATCTCATAAAAAATGGTCGAATCAGCAAGTGGAAAGGAGCTCTTGCAGGAGCATTGACGATTATGCCCGTCATGCACGGCGTCAATGGTGAAATTGAACTTTATCAAATGGCACGTGGCAAGAAAAACGCATATAAAAAACTGATTCAAGCAATTGGTGAGAAAAGTATGGCTCAAGCCGAGCGAATTTTATACATTTCCCATGCAAATGCACAAGAAATTGCTGAAAGTTTAAAAAAATCCATTGAAGAACAGTATAAGTTTTGTGAGGTCAAACTCACGAATATGAAGCTTTTAAGCACTATGTATGCGAATACAGGTGGAATTGTCATCGCTTTCTAAATGAATTAAATGCAAGCGTATTCATGAGGAATAAAAGCGAAATAACAAAAATATAGCAATTATTAACGCGTGAAAGGTGTGAAGTGCTCCACATAATTTCAACATAAAAGTGGAACACTACACCTTTTTATTTTTTTAAAACGATGATAAAATATTGTAGAAATAATCAATAATAGAATAATTATACACGGTTAATGTTGAATTTCATGGTTGCTTGTTGATATTATTCTAAAAATGCATTATAATATCTATAACTTACAGAGACACCTTGCTCTGTGGGATACCGGCACAGCCGGAAAAAAATAAAAGGGGGAGAAACAACTAATGAAAAAGAAGTATAGCGTACTGATTGCTATGATGCTCGTTCTCGTAATGGTTCTCGCAGCTTGCGGAACAAACGAAACAGCCACAACTGAAGCGACTGGTACAACTGAAGCGGCTACAACTGAAGCTGCTGGTACAGAAGCTGCTGGCACAGAAACTGGTGCTGACCCAACTGCTTCTGAAAACCCTGCATCTGCAAGAGCAAATGCAGCTGACACACTCGTCATTGGTATCGCAGCTACATCTGGCGTATACAACCCAGTGTATTATGAAACCGCTTACGACGGATACGTTGTAGATTTAGTATTTGCTGGTCTTTTAACCAATAACGAAGATGGTGAATATTTACCAGGTCTTGCTGAAAGCTGGGAAATTTCAGATGACAACAAAACAATCACTGTAAAAATTAAAGAGAATGCAAACTTCTCTGACGGTGAACCTGTAAAAGCTTCTGACGTTGTTCACACGTACAAAATCATGGCTGACCCATCCTACCAAGGTCGTATGGGATACGTTGTTGATATGTTAGAAGGTGGCGACGAATATAGAGAAGCTGTTTCTGGCGGACAAACTGATGTTGAATACAAAGGTGTTGTTGCAATCGATGAAAAAACTGTTCAATTTAACTTCAAAGATGCAAACGCTACAAACTTAGGCGAAATCGGATTTGGTGTTGTTCCAGCACACATTTACGAATTCACTCCTGGGGACACCTCTCCAATCACTGCTAAAAACGGCGATCCAGTTGGTGCTGGTCCTTACAAATTTGTAAACGAAGCTGCAAGTGAATACGTTGAGCTTGAAAGAAACGACGATTACTATGGTGGCCAACCTCCAATTCCAAAAATTTTACTTCGTTTCACAGCAAAAGAAACTGAATTACAAGCATTCCAAAACGGTGACTACGACGTATTAGACGGTGTTGAAAATACTCCTGAAAACTTAGAAGTTATTGATTCTATGACTGACTTCTCAACATTACTTCGTTTAGACAACAATGGTTATGCGTACATTGGTTTAAACATGGATAATCCATCTCTTGCGAAAAAAGAAGTACGTCAAGCTTTAGCATACGGTTTTGACCGTTACGCTTTCGTAGAAGACTTCTTCCAAGGCGCTGCAACTGTACCAAACGTACCATTTGCACGTGTAAACTGGGCTTATTCTGAAAAACTTGAAAATGAAATCAACAAATACGAATACAACCCTGAAAAAGCAATCGAATTATTAGAAGCCGCTGGATACACTGATGATGGATCTGGCGTACGTACAGACGGAACAAACAAATTATCTTTCCGTTTCGAAACGTATTCTGACACTGCTTGGACTGAAACTCTTGTTTCTATCTTAAAAGATGAATGGTCTCAAATCGGCGTTGAAATTATCGAGAACTTCCAAGAATTTGCTGGATTCTCTAGCAAAATCTTCAACGAAAGAGATTTCGATATGTATACAATGGCATGGAATCTTGTAATTGACCCATCTCCAAAAGGAATCTTCCACTCCGATAATATCGGTGGCGACGGCGTATCTGGAAACAACGCTGTAGGTTGGAGAAACGAAAGATCTGACGAACTTCTTGAAGCTGGTGAATTAACATTTGATCAAGCTGAAAGACTTGCGATCTACGAAGAGTGGGGCGCATTATGGAACGACGAACTTCCATACATTCCAGTATACATGCGTGAAAACTGGACGCTCGTGAACAACAGAGTACAGGGAATGGATATTTCTCCATTTGTAGGTTGGACAAATCCGGAAATCCTGTTAAATCTTGAATTGGTCGACTAATTCGATCAACTGATGCAGACAAACCCGGAAAAGGAATTTTCCGGGTTTGTTTTGTTATCCGTTAATTTGTTAAAGCAAAAAGAAAGGGAGACCAATATACATGATTAAGTATATCCTCAGACGGATTCTTCATATGATTCCCGTTATGCTGATTATTACGATTGTAATCTTTGGTATTATCAAATCAGCACCAGGGGACGGAATTGGTGCGGGCTTAAACCCAAATGCCACGAAAGAATCCATCGAACGTCAAAGAGAAGCATATGGTTTAAATGACCCTATTCCTGTTCAATACGTAAAATGGCTCGGCCGTGTATTACAAGGGAACTTCGGAGAATCGACAAAATACAAACAACCCGTTATCACTATCGTTCCTGAAAGATTATGGAACTCATTCATTTTAAATATTGTTACTTACTTAGTTGCGTTTGGTGTATCGATACCTATAGGAATTATATCCGCTGTCAAACAGTACTCTCTATTTGACAACTTCTGGACCGTATTTTCGATAGTCGGGATCTCGATGCCGTCGTTCTTCTTTGGACTGATGCTGCTATACGTATTTGCAGGGCGACTCGGATGGTTGCCACTCCAAGGAAAACAAACACCAGGACTCAATGCGACTGGGTTTGCGCGGATTATAGACGTTGGAAAACATCTGATTCTACCAGGAATCGTTATGACTTTAGGCTCTTTAGCATCATTAGTGCGCTATACGAGAACGAGTATGTTAGAAGTTATTAAACAAGACTACATTCGTACAGCACGTTCAAAAGGTTTGAAAGAGAAAGTTGTTGTCTATAAGCATGCATTTAGAAATGCCTTAATTCCAATCGTTACCTTAGTTGGTGCATCCATTCCAGGATTATTCTCTGGTGCGGCGATTTTGGAAAGAACCTTTACATGGCCAGGTATTGGAAACATGCTCGTACAATCGGTATTTGACCGCGACTACAACTTGCTCATCGGGCTCAATGTATTCTTTGCATTCTTAACATTGATGGGTAACTTATTCGCAGACATCGGGTATGCCTTTGTAGACCCACGCGTTAAGGTGGATTAGGAGTAGCTATGGATTCTAAAGACAAAAACACAAAAAAATCGAGTGATATTCTCGAAATAAAAGAAGAACATATTGAGCAAGCAGCGGCCAGCAATCGCGTAGATGAAAATGCCTTAGAAATTTCTGAAGCAGAAGCAAATCAAAAGATTTATACGCCAGGGATGCTGATTCGCCGTAAATTCTTCAAAAGAAAAATTGCAGTCTTTGGTTTAATCGTATTTTCAACAATGCTTTTAGCGATTATTCTCTTCCGCATATTTGGAAATGCTGAATCTGCAATGCGTATTAACCGTGCGTTTAGAAATGCTCCACCAGATGCAAACTTCTGGCTCGGTACAGATAACGTCGGACGTGATATGTTTGCTCGTATGATGCAAGGTGGACAAGTATCTATGCTTGTCGGTGTCGTCGCTGTATCCATTCAAGTGTTAATGGGTATGCTCATTGGAGGCGTTTCAGGCTTCTACGGCGGATGGATTGATAACATTCTCATGCGTATTACAGAGATTGTACAATCGTTCCCATTCACACCGCTTGCAATCACCATTTCTGCGATTTTGGGTTCGCGCGTTACTGCAAACCAAAAACTCATCGTCGTTATTAGCTTGATCGGGTTCTTATCTTGGCCTGGTCTTGCACGTATGATTCGTGGACAGATTCTTTCTCTTCGTGAGATGGAATTCGTCCAAGCGGCACGTGCTCTTGGGGTTCGTGATGCGCGCATCATTTCTCGTCACTTGTTACCAAACACCATTGCATACGTTATCGTAAATGCGACGATTGGTATGGCGGGTGCGATTCTTACAGAAGCCTCTCTATCCTTCTTAGGATTAGGGGTACCACCAAGCACACCAACATGGGGGAACCTCATCAATGCAGGTTCTGACATGTATAACTTACAAAATCGACCATGGCTCTGGGTACCACCAGGAGTTGCAATTTTCCTCACTGTAATGAGTATCAACTTAATCGGTGACGGAATGCGCGATGCCATCGATCCAAAGTCAAGATAAGGAGACCACAGTGGCAAAACTGTTAGAAGTTAAAAACCTAAGAACATATTTTGATAGTGATGACGGCGTTGTCAAAGCAGTCGACGGTGTTGATTTTGCTGTAGATGCTGGAGAAACCATTGGGATTGTAGGAGAGTCTGGATGTGGTAAATCTGTAACATCTATGTCAATTCTACGCCTCATTCCACAGCCACCAGGACGTATTGCTGACGGTGAAGTTATTTTCGAAGGCACTGACTTAACCAAAGTTTCAGAAGAAGAGATGCTCAATATTCGCGGAAATGATATTTCCATGATTTTCCAAGAACCAATGACATCCTTAAATCCTGTCTTTACTGTAGGGTTCCAAATTTCTGAAGCTCTGATTCTTCATCAAAATATGAAAGAAGATCAAGCAAAAGAGCGTGCCATTGAAATGCTCAAGCTTGTAAATATTCCCCGTGCGGAAAAAATCGTCGACGAATATCCTCACCAATTATCTGGTGGAATGCGTCAACGTGTTATGATTGCGATGGCATTAGCTTGCCAACCAAAGCTTC
>CAMDZK010000006.1 GCA_945910665.1 uncultured Peptostreptococcaceae bacterium | reverse complement strand
GCGTAGCATGGGCGTTACTGTAGAAGAGTAACACGTGGGAGGATTTCCGCTAGTACCACAAGGAGGAATATGAATGGCAAAACATGGTAAGAAATACAATGAGAGCGTGAGCAGCTACTCACGTCAAGAACAATACGAGCTTGAAAAAGCTTTAGAAATCGTATTGGCAAATGCGAAAGCAAAATTTGATGAAACAATTGAAGTTTCTGCACGTTTAGGGGTTGACCCTCGTCATGCAGACCAACAAGTTCGTGGAACGGTTGTCCTTCCTCATGGAACAGGACGTACGCAACGCGTATTAGTCTTCGCGAAAGGCGACAAAGCAAAAGAAGCAGAAGCCGCTGGCGCAGATTACGTTGGTGCTGAAGATTTAGCAGAAAAAATTCAAAAAGAAAACTGGTTTGAATTCGATGTTGCTGTTGCAACACCAGACATGATGGGTGTCGTTGGACGTATTGGTCGTATCTTAGGACCGAAAGGTTTAATGCCAAACCCAAAATCTGGAACAGTTACTATGGATGTACAACAAGCCGTTGAAGAGATCAAAGCTGGTAAAGTAGAATACCGCGTCGATAAAGCGTCTAACATTGCAGTACCTGTTGGAAAAGCATCTTTCGGAGACGAAAAATTAGCTGAAAACTTCTGGGCACTCATGCAAGCTGTAGTGAAAGCAAAACCTGCTGCAGCAAAAGGACGTTATATCCGTACAATTTCTGTAAGCTCTACGATGGGCCCTGGCGTGAAGTTAAATCCACAACGCGTCATGGACAGAGCAGGTGCTTGATTAAAGCTCCCCCATCTGATATAATAACGAAGTTATTAAATATGGCTACCGAAGACCGCAGGGATCCCATGGATGTAAAAATCCTGCATAGGTGGAGAATCTGACATGTTTTTACGTGTATATACAGGTCTATCCATCTATGGATAGACCTTTTTTTCTTCGTCCCGTAGCCTAGGTTTCGGAGGTGAAATAGTGAAAGAAGCAGTTCTGCAACAAAAGCAAGCCGTCGTTTCTGAAATTCTGGATAAAATCAATCGTTCCCAGTCCATTATTCTGATGGATTACCGTGGATTAAATGTTGAAGAAGTGACAGATTTAAGAAACCGCTATCGTAAAGAAGACGTTGAATACAAAGTCTATAAAAATACGATGATGCGTTTTGCTTTTAAAGAAGCTGGAATTGAAGGTTTCGAAGAGCATTTAAACGGACCAAACGCCGTCGCTTTTTGTTATGACGATGCAGTCAAAGCAGCAAAAATCAGTAACGACTTCGCAAAAGACAACGAAAAGTTAGTGATTAAAGTCGGTATGGTTGACGGAAAAGCAATCGATACAAACGAAATTAAAGCGCTTGCGAAACTTCCATCCAAAGAAGTTCTCGTGGCACAAGTACTGGGTACATTCAATGCACCAATCCAAGGATTGGCAACTGCACTTCAAGGCACCATTGGTGGTCTTGCACGTTGCCTAGATCAAATTAGCAAACAACAAGAAGCAGCATAAAACAATTTAGGAGGATATTACAATGGCATCTGAAAAAGTAACACAATTATTAGAAGAAGTAAAAGCAATGACAGTATTAGAGCTTTCTGAGCTCGTAAAAGCATTAGAAGAAGAGTTTGGCGTATCTGCAGCAGCTCCAGCAGCAGTTGCAGCAGCTCCAGCAGCAGGTGGAGACGCAGCTCCAGCAGCAGAAGAAAAAGATAGCTTCGACGTTATCTTAGCATCTGTTGGCGGAGAAAAAATCAAAGTTGTTAAAGCAGTAAAAGACGCTACTGGTCTTGGATTAAAAGAAGCAAAAGAATTAGTAGATAACGCACCTAAAGCAATTAAGGAAGGCGCTACAAAAGAAGAAGCGGAAGCGTTAAAAGCTAAATTAGAAGAAGTTGGAGCAACTGTAGAATTTAAATAAGCAGTACTCGTAGGAACTCTGCAGACTTGTTGAGTTCCTTTCTTTTTTAGAGGATATCGAGTTCGAGAAAGGAGTAATCATGAAAAATAAAATCATAAAAGTAGGACTTTTATGCCTACTCATCCTATTACTGGTTTCCTGTAAAGAAGAAGAGACCAAAACTGAAGGACAGGCGCAAACAGAAGCCGTCCAAAACACAGAAGCAGGGGAAGTTCCTGCAGCGACAGAAGCGCAAACGGAAGATCCAGCGGTGGTTCGCGAACGCATGGAAGCGGAGCGAAAGGAACAATACGGTGAGTTTTATGTCCCACTACCAGCAGAAGATGCGGTTCCAGTGGAAATGCAAAAAACGAGAGGCGTCTTCTTGACAACTACCGTTGCTGCCTATGATTTTTCAGAAGAAAATATCAATGCGGTTGCCGATGCATTAAACAATAACACGGCTGTACCAGAAGTGAATCAATTAGAAATGATTCTGGGAACAGCAAAAGCGACAGAACTCAACACAATTGTAATGGACGTAAAAACAGACGATGGCTTTGTCACCTTGAATTCTGAAATCGAAGCCGTGCAACGCGTCGATTCTACGATGCCTGGTCGTTCTGATAATTACAAGCCATTGCTCGATTATTGTGAAGCCAATGAAATCTACGTAATTGCTCGCGTCGTCACCTTTAAAGACCCGTACTTTGCAGAAAATAATCCTGATCATTCCATCCAATTAACAGAAGGCGGTGTGTACCGCGATGGCGCTGGTTTTGCTTGGGTTAACCCTTTTGATACCTATGTTTGGAATTATGTCGTTGCAATTTCTAAAGAAGCAGTGCTGGCAGGTTTTGATGAAATTCAGTTTGACTATGTGCGCTTCCCTGACGGAGCTTCCACCTATAATCCAATTACGACCTTCCCGGGTCGTGAGGACCGAGATAAAGACGAAGGCATTGAGCAGTTCTTAGCCTTTGCGAAAGAAGAATTAGCACCGTATGGCGTGCCAATTTCTGCCGATGTATTTGGTATTATCACCCACACATGGGATGACTCCCCGGAAGACATTGGCCAAACGTGGAGAAAAATCTCCGCGCAAGTGGATGCTATTAGTCCAATGATTTACCCAAGTCACGACTCCTATATGTGGTATGGATATGAGTATCCAGACCAACACCCCTATGGTGTCTTGTATCAATCGATGCAAGAAGCCATTGAACGAAATGCGGCCATTGAAAATCCAGCGGTGATTCGACCTTGGATTCAAGGATTTACAGCCCCTTGGGTGGACGGATACATTGACTACACGCCAGAGACAATCGCCGATCAAATTATCGCATGCCGTGATTTAGGAATCGATGAGTACTTGATTTGGGCGACAGGAAATGAATATGATCCTGCGATTTTCAGTTATGAAGATCGATTGGGCCAAACGGTCCGTGAAGAAAACCAAGATTTATTGGATCAAACACCGGAAGCGGCCATTGAACGATTTTTAGATGCCCAATATAATGACTATATTATCACTCAATTCTTAATGACCAAAAGAAGTGAACGCGCAGCTCAGTACGATGAATTTGAGCAAGGTGTACTTGATCGTGCCTGGGTTTTAGAAGATTACACGGTAGGAACAGGTGCAGAAACTTCTGAAGGATACGCGTTTTCTGTAGATGCCTACTACACTTCACCCGAAGGTGTAGCCGATGTTGTGGGAGGAACCTATTTAGTGGAATTAGAAGATGGTGTGTATAAAGTACGCATGCCTGAACTAACCTTTACGCAACCTGTAGAAGAAACAGAAGTGGAAGGTGAAGAAACAGAAGCTGTTGAAGAAGTGGATGAGACAGTCGAAGAAACCGAAGATACAGAATCGATAGAATAACAAAAAGCTGATTGGATGCGTCCAATCAGCTTTTTTCTTGGGATCTTTAGTACATAATAAAATAGTAAATGACATATAACCAACTTAAAAATCCATGAATAATTGCCCAGAGAATAGATTTATTCACGCTCCAGGATAGGGCAACAGCGATCACAGTGCCTAAACTAAAACCTCCCACGAGGCCTCTCTTATTTCGTTTCATAATAATCTCCTTCCAACCATGACTATCGTTTAAAGAGTGCTAGGATGCGCTCCCATAAAGTCAACGGTTTTGGTTTTTCGTGATGCACACGGGGGGTCGTGCGCTTTTGTTCTACTTTATTTTCTTGCGCCGCATCTTTTGCGAGTTTTAATTCCCAATCTTGTGCGTTGATAATCATTCCTCCTTGTTCACGCGCTTGATAACTTCCGTCTGGTAGCATCACACGGGCTTTTGTGTTGTCTTGCCACTGCCTTCCAAAGATCGCCAATGTTTTTGCTTTTGCATCTTCATCGTAAATGGGAGCGGCAATCTCCACGCGCTTTTCTGTATTTCTCGTCATAAAATCAGCGGAGGAAAGATAAATTTTTACGTTGTCATCCTCTCCAAAAGCGTAGATGCGCGCATGTTCTAAAAATCGTCCTACGATGCTTCGAATTTCAATGTTTTCAGTCTTTCCTTCAATACCAGGGAGCAGACAACAAATACCGCGGATCATCATTTGCACTTTCACACCTGCTTGGGACGCTTCTTTTAACCGGTCAATAATTTCCCGGTCCGTTAAAGAATTGAGTTTTAAGCGAATGAGTCCATTCCCGTGTTCTCTTTGCACTTCAATTTGTTCGTCGATGAGGGTAAGCATCGTGCTTTTCAGTGTATATGGTGATGCCAACAGATGTTCATACACTCCGTCCAAATTACCAATGAGCATATCTTGGAAAAATTTAGCAGCATCGGACCCGATCCCGGTATCTGCCGTTAAAAGAGAAAGATCCGTATATTGTTTCGAGGTGGATTCGTTGTAATTTCCTGTGCCCACTTGTGTAATCATTTGCAATTTATTGTTTCTTATATATGTGATTAAACACACTTTAGAATGCGCCTTATAATCGTCAAATCCATAGAACACTTTCACGCCAGCTTCGATGAGCGTCTCCGACCAGTTGATGTTATTTTCCTCATCAAATCGTGCACGGAGTTCCATGAGTACGATGACATCTTTTCTATTTTCAGCTGCTTTAACTAAGGATTCAATCAGTTTTGAATGTCGTGCCAGTCGATAAATCGTAATATGAATGGAAATAACTTCTGGGTCAGTTGCCGCTTCTTTGATTAATTGCAAAAAGAAGTCGATGTTCTCATAAGGATAATACAACAGGCGGTCTTTTTCTCGGATGGCGTCTGCAATGGATGTATGAGGTGGAATTTGCTCCAAATTGTACGGGGTATGCGTCAGATATTTTACTTTTCGCACGGCATGGACTGGCAAATCATTCTCTAATGAGAAAATGTAACGCATGTCGATGGGGGAATTTGTTATAAAGGAATTTTCTTGCGTTAATCCCAATTTCTTTTGGAAAAAGGATAGAGTTTCAGATCCCATCGTGCTTGTATATTCTAAGCGGACTGGAGCAAGGCGATCTCTTTTTTTCAAAATCTTTTTCATATAATTCCGGTAATCGTAGTCTTCATCGGGAAGAGAATCGCTCGTGTTGATGTCCGCATTTCTCGTAATCGACATGATCGATTTGTCGGTGACTGTATAATGGGAAAAAATTTGATCTGCAAAATGGAGAATGATTTGTTCCATTAAAATATAGCGGTTCTTTTTCTCGTTGAGAAAATATACGCGGGGAAGTGACTTAGGGAGGGGAATAATTCCATGCAATCTCGTTTCGTTTTTTTCAATTCCCAATACGATATGAATTTTCAGGTTTTCGAGATGGGGGAATGGATGATGACTTCCAATGATTTGCGGAGAGAGAACCGGTCGTACAAAATTTTGAAAATAACTGGCCAGTTTCTTATTTTCTTCTCCTGTGAGTTCATGGGGCGTGACGTTTTGAAATAGATTGAGACGAAACTGCGCTTCGATCTCCTCATAGACGCGATCTTTTTTTGCAATGAGTTTTCGTACCGCTTTGTGAATCGCTTGTAATTGGTCTTTTGCAGTGAGACCACTTTTACTGTCGACTCCCTTATCTCCGACTAAAAGCAAGTCAGAAAGTGATCCGACGCGAATCATAAAAAACTCGTCGAGATTCGTCATAAAAATGGAGATAAATTTTGCGCGCTCAAAAAGAGGTACCGTTTCGTCCAGTGCCTCTTCCAAGACCCGTTCATTAAAGCGAAGCCAACTGATTTCGCGGTTTTGTGTATACGTATAGTCCATTCAAATTCCCCCTTTCTTTGATTATAGCAAAGAAAAGGTCATCGGGGGTCTCTGTGCTTTACTTTACGAAGATTTTACTTGATGAGCCCTTTTTCCTGGGCAATATGGAGTATGTATCCATCGCGAACTCCTTTTTTACCCACTTGAATTTCTTTCGCATCAAAACGTTCACATAAGGCATCCATGATAAGCATCCCTGGGCTTAATGTATGAACGCGTTCAGGTACAATTTGTAATAATGTGCGAAGAGCCCGGTTATCGCCGGTCGTTACGTGGCGAATCAAAGAGCGCATCTTATCGATAGGAATGATACGATTGGATTCAAGTCCAAAAAAGTCTTGGCACACATTTCCACAGGCGCGGGCCGTTCCACCAATCCCATACATGACAGGATATTTTTTGTTTTTCGGAACACCGGCATCATCTAAAGCATCTCGCACCATCG
Organism: uncultured Peptostreptococcaceae bacterium; assembly: GCA_945910665.1. GTDB lineage: Bacteria > Bacillota > Clostridia > Tissierellales > Peptoniphilaceae > JAAYQA01. The sequence goes on along the minus strand of CAMDZK010000006.1, from coordinate 7,920 downwards.
TTCGCACCGTCTGCATTTCCGATTCTGTGGGTGTGAGCGCCGCTAGCTGCAGTGTGAAGGTATTTAAACTACCAATGGGTAAACTAATGGCGTCTGTGATTTTATCTTTTTCAAAGCGGATAAGTTCTGTGGAACCACCGCCAATATCAAAAACAAGCCCAGATTTTTCTACATCGGTATTCATTGTCAGTCCTAAGTATCCGTAGTAGGCTTCGATTTCTCCCGGCAACAGTTCAAGCTTCAGCCCTGTTTCTTCCGTGACACGATCCAAAATTTCTTTTTGATTTGTAGCATTTCGAATGGATGCCGTAGCGAAGGGCAAGATTTCTTGTACTTGAATAAGTTCAGCCATCGATTTATAAGAATTTAACGTCTTGGTCAGCTTTTTAATCCCTCGCGGCGTCAGTATTCCTTTTTCTAAGTAGGACGAAAGTCCTGCGACGTTTTTGCGGCTAAAAATTTCTTTGATGTTCCCATCGTCTACCGCATAGACGTTCATGCGAATTGTATTTGATCCGACATCGATAATTGCGTATTTCATAATCGCCTCCTGTTTCTCTATATTTACCCTTTTTTAGACAGGCAGCCGTTCTCTTGGTAAAATAGAAAGAGCGTGAAAGGAGAGATGAAATGAAAAGATACACGTTCATCATCATGATGTTGGTTGTGCTTATACTTACTTCGTGTCAAGTGCAAACGACTGCACCACCTACTATTCAAATGCCAGGCGAGGCAGAAACGTCTGAGAAAATAGAATCAACCCATACAGAGGCGCAAATGTTGGATGAAAATGGCTCTTATACATCGGCTGAAGATGTTGCCACGTATATAAGGACCTACCGCAAATTACCATCCAATTATCTTCGTAAAAATGAAGCACGCGATCAAGGGTGGATTGCTGAAGAAGGAAATTTACGAGATCTTTTCCCCGATGCGGCCATCGGCGGTGATCGTTTTGGAAATAGAGAAGGTCTTCTCCCAGAAGAAGAAGGGCGTACGTACTACGAAGCAGATGTGAACTACGAGGGTGGGCACAGGGGTGCGGAAAGACTTGTGTATTCCAATGACGGTCTTGTTTTCTATACCGATGACCATTATGACAGCTTTGAAGACTGGACGGAGGCAAATCCATGAGAATGATTATTATCGATAGCAAACAAATAATGGAAAAAGAAACAGCACATCCTTATTTAAAAAATAAAATGAACGTGCCCGACGATTATGGAAATAATCTTGATGCCTTGTACGATGTGCTCACGAGCATTGGCAAAAAAACGGAGTTTGTCGTCCTCGTCAATAAAGAAAAGAACTCATCTTATGGGACAAAGGTACTACAGACATTGAAAGACGCTGCAGAAGAAAACCCTGTGGTGCAGGTCCATGAAATTCTCTATCCATAAAGAAGATTGTGGATACGATTAAAGATATCAATTGTACATTAAGATTCAGTTTCACTATAATGAAGACATCCTATAAAAGGTGTTTTTGCCTATTATGGTTCATGGGCAAAGCGTAAACGAATCAGCGTGATTGCAGCAAGTAGATTTGATGGCATCGCGCTTTTATTTCTAGGACAACTTTACAATGGAGGAGAAGAATGAAAAAACAAACAAAAATTAAAATCGGCGTGGCCATAGCCGTTGTACTCGCATTCATCTTGATTGAACCGCTGCGCACGGGTCTTCAAAATATGATGAAAAACTTTGGCAGTGTGGATGATGTACGCAATTATATTTTATCTTTCGGTGGTTGGGCAGTTGCCGTATCATTTTTGATGATGGTGCTACAATCGGTCGCAGCACCCATTCCCGCTTTCGTCATCACCTTTGCCAACGCTATGGTATGGGGATGGCAAAAAGGCGCGATCTTGTCTTGGACTTCGTCCATGGCAGGGGCCGCTCTTTGTTTCTTCTTATCCCGTGTGTATGGACGCGGACTCACAGAAAAACTCGTTTCGAAATTTGCTTTAGAAGAAGTCGATGGGTTCTTTGCACGCTATGGGAAGAACACGATTTTTGTGGCGCGACTCCTACCATTCGTTCCCTTTGACCCGATCAGTTATGCAGCAGGCCTTACACCCATGTCCTTTGGCGGATTCTTTTTAGCCACAGGTCTTGGCCAATTACCAGCGACAATTGTCTATTCCTACGCCGCAGCTAAATCGACAAATCCATCCACTTTTGTTCAAGGACTGCTCATTTTATTTGGCGTAGTGGGTGCCGGGTACTTAGCGAAGCTCATCTACAACGAGCGTCAGAAAAAGAGAAAAGAAAAAAATGGTTCAGTATAAACCAAGTCAGTCCCTTGGGGAAAGATTGCGTCAAGATGCGGAGGATTGCATTTCCTGCAAGCTCTGCATGCGCGGTTGCCCCATGTTGGAAGACTTTGGGGACGATCCAAAAGATATCTATCAAACGATAGAACAAAAAGGAAGCTATCCCCACATGCTTCCTTTTTCTTGTCTTCTCTGTGGCTATTGTGAAAAAGTGTGTCCAAAAGGCATCAGTTGTAAGGATGCCTTTTATCAAATGCGCCTAGAAATTATAGAGCAAGAGGGAAAAGTACCCGACTATACCAATGCAAAAGGGGGACTGTTGCATCAAAAAGTGATGTTGAATCACACGTTGATGAAACCCGCTGTGCAAAGAGGAAAGTCGATTTTCTTTCCCGGTTGTGGTCTGCAGTTTGATGACAACGCCCTCGTGATGGATGTTTTTCGTTTCATGAAAAAGCACATGGATGTGGGCATCTCCAATGCCTGCTGCGCGAAGCCCACGGCGATGCTCGGCTTAAAAGAAGAGGCGGATTCTCATGTGGCCTATCTTGAGAAAGAATGGAAAGAACAGGGCGTTACACAGATTATTGCTGGTTGTCAAAACTGCTTTTTAACCCTCCACAGGGATTTAAAAGAGATTCCCGTGGTATCGGTATATGAAATTTTGGCGGAAATTGGCGTGCCAGAGGCTGCCAAAAATCGATATGCTGGTCGCACGATGGTCATCCACGATCCATGTCCTACGAGAAATCAACCAGAAATTCATGATGCTGTTAGAAGTCTTTCCAAAGAATTGGGAATTAACGTAGAAGAATTGGCTTTTTCAAGAGAAAAGACCCTTTGTTGTGGAAAAGGGGGCATGACCCCCCATACAGCACCAGAAACATCAATAAAACACACGAATCGCAGAAGAAATGAATTCACACACGATTGCTTAACGTATTGTCGCGAATGTACCAACGCATTAGCATCACCCGAACAAAAGACGTTTCACATGCTCGACTTACTCTTTTCAAAAGAGCCGATGGTGGAGCAAAAGCCCTTTGCATCGCCCATTGCGGGCTACGCGCGAAGAGTCTTTTCTAAAGGACTGATGAAATGAATCGTAAACATGTAAAAATTGGGTTGATTATTGCCCTTGTCGCGCTCATCGTATTTGTGTTTTTCCGCTATGACATGTCCCAATGTACTCCAGAGAAGATGAGCGAATTCATCCGCGCGCAAGGAACATGGGGCGCTGTGGGTTACGTTGTAATTCTCACGCTTTTGCCTCTCCTCTTATTTCCCGATTCTGTTATTGTCATTGCCGGTGGGATGGTATTTGGTCTGGTTCATGGGACAATCCTCACAAGTATTGGTTCTTTATTAGGTGGTGTGATATCCTATTTATTGGCAAAATTTTTAGGGCAAGAATTTGTGCAGAAGTTTGTAAAGAAAGATTTGGTCAAGTTCACGGAAGGGACGACGGGATTTTTCATGATTCTTATTTTGCGTCTCATTCCCCTGTTCCCCTTTAAGGTGGTCAGCTATAGTGCTGGCCTTGCAGGAGTGGATTTAAAAAACTTCACCTTGGCCACTCTTATCGGTTCACTACCTGGCATTATCGTCTATACGAATATTGGAGATAAAGCCAATGATGTACGAAGCACCGAGTTTGTATGGGCCATCGCCCTTTTAATCCTGATTACTGTTGTCAGTGTGATGGGAAAGAAAATTCTCGATAAAAAAATGGGGAATAAAGTTGATTAGTATCATCATTCCAGTGAAAAACGAAGAGAAGACGATTGAAAACACCTTAACGCAACTGGAAGATTTAGAAGGCACTTACGAGATTCTCGTCGTCGATGGGGGAAGTACGGATGCCACAAAAGAAATTGCGGCGAAAAAGGCGCGGTTCATAGAAAGCGAACCTGGGCGCGGCGTACAGATGAACACGGGGGCTCAAGCTTCCAAAGGAGATATTCTCTGGTTTTTGCATGCGGATAGCAAAGTCGATAAAAATGCCATTCTAGCCATTCAAGAATCCATCGATCACGGGGCCATGGGCGGCTGTTTTTCTATGTTTTTTTACGATTGGGATGCCTTTCGCGTTCGCTGGATTGCCGTAACGTCCAATTGGCGCGCCCGTTTTTTACAGCTCATGTTTGGAGACCAAGGGGTGTTTATTCGAAAGGATGCCTTTAAAGAAATGGGTGGTTTTAAAGAAATTCCCATCATGGAAGATTGGGACTTTTCAAAGCGTGCCCATAAAATGGGCAAAATGGTTGTGCTCCCTGTAAAATTAGGCAGTTCCGCCAGACGCTTTAAAGAAGGTGGCGCGACGAAAACACTTCTGCGCATGCATAAAATCAAGGTTATGTATCTTCGAGGAGAAGATATCGACAAAATCGCCCGAGAATACAGGGAGGTTCGATGAGAAGAGCGAGCATTTTATTTACAAAAATACCAGAACCAGACTTTGCCAAGACGAGGCTCATTCCATATTTAGGAGAAGAACGCGCGTGTACTGTGGCAAAACTGTTATTAAAACATACGATGGGTGTCATGGAAGAAGTGGATGCCCAGAGGTGGATCTCCTACATCAAAGCTGAAACAACCGCACTGCATAAAGAGGAAGGGTTTGAATATTTCGAGCAAGTGGGAGACAACATCGGCGACCGCATGGCCCATGCCATGGAAGTAGTTTTTGAGAAAGGCTACGATCAAGTCATTCTCTTTGGGTCGGACCTACCCACTTTGTCAAAAGAAATCCTAGAAGAAGCCTTTTGTGCCTTGGATGAAAACGACACGGTCATCGGTCCAAGCCCCGATGGTGGCTATTATCTCATCGGCGCAAATCGCGAAGCTTTCGACCCATGCTTCTTTCGCATCGAAGCCCAATGGAGTACAGAAGATGTTTATTATGCGACTCGAGCGCAAATGGAAAAAGAGGGCAGAAGTGTAGGTGAGATTACGCCGCTTCATGATTTAGACACAAAAGAAGACGCCTTGCGTTTATTAAACTCTGGCGTCAAAAATGAAATCGTACAATTTTTACAAGAATAAACGCCAAAAGCACCATAGAAAGGCAGTGAAATATGCCTAGGAGCGTGTGAAATTTTAGCTCCGCAACAGTGAAATTCCCTGCGAGAGTGAAATTCGGCTACGCCGAGTTATGGTGAGCAGTCGAGTGACTGCTTGATAAGTTAAAAAGCCCCTTCCGCTTCAGCGGGAGGGGTGGGTCAGCATGTCTTTTCAATGATTCCCGATGGGAGTAACTCAATTCACTCAAGGATTCGCTTTCATTCGCCGCAGGCGAATATCATTGTCCCTCAATCTCTTCCACAATCTCGATCACATCCATGACCAATTTCGGACAGAAGTTAAACAGGAGCCCTTCATCCAATACCTTCTGAAATTCTTCGGGTTTTGATATATCATGCCCTAATAATTCCGCACAGCGAGACGAACTGTGTCTTTTTTTGAGTTCTTCAAAAAATTGTGCGCGTTTTTGCACCATGGTTTCTTTTTGTTCCATATTGGATTCAGAGTGTCCGTGTTTGAGTCCTAATGCCATGAGCCCTCCGACAACAGCACCGCAGGTTTCTGCTTCTCCCATGCCACCACCAAAAAAGGAGGCCAGTTTTTGCGCATCTTCTGTAGAAATATCACTATCTTTCGCAAAATATTCTAAGACGACTTGGGAACAGTCGATACCGGATTGGAATTTTTCTGCTACTTGTTTTTCGTTCATATTATTCTCCTACTACAGTTCCGCCACAGCTTGATCCTGCACCGGCGGTGCATCCAAAGCAGTGGTCGCCAAATTTTACGCGTCTAGGCGCATACTCCTTCGCAAGCAAGCTGTCGATGGTGAAATCCTCCATGGGAAGGTCTGCGGCTTGGTTAAAGTCACAATCGTACACTCTTCCATCCCACCCAACAGAGACTTGATAGCGGCACATGAGACCTTCTAAGGTGCCTGGGTTGAAAGCGTCAACGAGTTTACCCATATAGGTATCGTAATTGTCGGAACGCTCTAAGAATTCTTTAAAACGTCCTACGGGGTTATTGGTGATTGTAAATAAATTGGAGAAGACAATGTCATAATCTCTTTTCAATTTGTCTCTGTATTCTTGCTCCATAGCGCCTTGGGGAGGTGGAAAGAAGGCGCCAGCAGGATTATACACGAGATTTAACACCAAATCCTCTTCTTTTCCATAGCCTAGGGCGTTTAACCGTTGTATTGATTCAATGACGCCTTCAAAAACGCCATCACCTCTGAGTTTGTCGGTCGGCTTTTTAGAGTAATGGGGAAGGGATAAAAATACGGTGATTTTATTTTTTTGAAAGAATTCCGGTAGATCCGAATACTCTTCTTCTAATAAAATGACCCCATTGGAGCGGACGATAATGTCATCGGAAATTTGTACCGCTTCTTCTAAAAACCAGCGAAAATGTGGGTTCATTTCTGGAGCGCCGCCAGTGATATCGAGTGTTTTAAAATTGTATTTTTGATAAAGAGCGAATACTTTTTCGAAAGTTTCCTTGGACATACACTCGGTGCGATGAGGACCCGCTTCCATGTGGCAGTGTTTGCACGCTAAATTGCACAGCCTCCCCACATTCACTTGGAGCACATCCATGCGATCCGTATATTGTAATTCTTCTGATACGAGAGAATCAAAACGCGCCATACTAAAACTCCAATTTCTTGACGATATTTTTAATTTGTACGCCTTGGACTAAGTTTGCACCGGCCTTCATTGCACTCGTCACGTGCATCACTTCCGTCATTTGTTCTTCGGTAATGCCTAAGTTTAGGCAGTTTTGTGTGTATTGGTCGATACAATAGGGGCATTTTTCTGCCATGGCAACAGCCAGGCCAATGAGAGTTTTTTCACGGGTTGTCAGCGATCCCTCTTCAAAAACTTTTCCGTAATATCCTAAAAATGCGTCCCAATATTCAGGGACTTCTTCGTTAATCGTAGAAAACTTGTTTAAATCGTTGGATTCAAAATAATGTGCCATAATCTCCTCCTTGTTGATAATTAATCTCATTATATCAAAAGACGTATCTCACGATGATTGCAATATCTAAAGAAAACATAAAAGATTTAAATCGTAAAAAATCGCTCTTCAATGGATGCCAATAAGGCTAAGTCTAAATAGGCTTTGAGCTTATCAAAGGTCGATTGATTAAAAATCAGCTTATCTGGGTCTTGATACTGAATCCATGCCATGGCGGACCATGTGATTCCACGAAGACAGGTGATCGCAATAAACATTTTTGTCCGCGTGTGAATATCAAAGAGTGGGAATCGACCGCGCACCGCTTTTACGTAGGCGTCAATCCAAGCGTCCATGGTTTTATCGTCTAAAATAACGTCTGTTTTCCAAAAAGTAGTCGTAGGTGCTAGAAAGTGTCCTAAGTCTTGTGCGGGATCGGAAAAGAGCGGCTTCTCCCAATCCACTAGGGTTGCAAATCCGTCTTTCACAAGAAAATTTGTCGAATTAATTTCCGTATTGACGATGACAGGGAAGAAAGGTTCATCAAAAGCATTCGCCTTCTCCCAACCTTTTGTAAGCATTCGAGTGACAATATCGATCACGTCTTTTTTTGCCAATGGACTTTCCTTGTAATGAGAAAACATCTTCTCACACTC
>CAMDZK010000005.1 GCA_945910665.1 uncultured Peptostreptococcaceae bacterium | reverse complement strand
AAATAGGAGGATTAGTACAAATGGAAGTAAAAGCAATCGCAAAGTATGTACGCATTTCTACTTTGAAAGTGAATTACATTTGTAAGGAGATCCGCGGAAAAAAAGTGGATGACGCCTTAGCAATCCTCAAGTTCACGCCAAAAAAAGGAGCGAGACTTCTTGCACAAGTTCTTCAATCTGCAGTAGCAAATGCGGAACATAACAACAATCTCAACAGAGACACGTTAATCGTCAAAGAAGCCTACGCAAACGACGCACCTGTCATGAAAAGATATCGCCCGAAAGCGAAAGGTGCAGCGTATCCAATTTTAAAACGCAGCTCACACATTGGCGTTGTCGTCGCTGAACGCGAGTAACCATAGGAGGACAGAATGGGTCAAAAAGTAAATCCTCATGGATTGCGTGTCGGAATCATCAAGGACTGGGATTCTAAATGGTTTGCCAACAAAAAAGACTTTGGCGACCTCTTGGTGGAAGACCACAAAATCCGTGAATTAATTAAAAATAAAGCTGGCGCTTCTGGCGTTTCTAAAACTGAAATTGAACGTGCTTCAAATCGCGTAAAAGTTTCAATTTTCACTGCAAAACCTGGAATGATCATTGGTAAAGCAGGGGCAAACGTCGAAGAGCTTCGTAAAGAATTAGAAAAATTAACTGGAAAAACAATCCTAATCAACGTCGAAGAAATCAGAAACCAAGATATGGATGCACAACTTGTTGCAGAAAATATCGCAAGCCAATTAGAAAGAAGAATTTCTTTCCGACGTGCGATGAAACAAACGATTCAACGCGTCATGCGCTCTGGTGCAAAAGGGGTTAAAACGATGGTATCTGGTCGTTTAGGAGGTGCGGATATCGCTCGTTCTGAAGGATATTCTGAAGGGACAATTCCACTTCAAACCCTTCGCGCAGACATTGATTATGGATTCGCTGAAGCCGATACCACATACGGAAAACTCGGTGTAAAAGTTTGGTTGTATAAAGGGGAAGTTCTTCCTACACGCGAAGGTGTAGAACCAAAAGAACGTCCACAAAGAAGAAATGACCGCAAAGCTCGTCAAAATGACAAGAGAGATGGTCGCTCAAGAGACAATCGCGGACGTGGTGGCCAAAATCGCGGCCGCAGCAACCAATCGCAGCAGTCTAGATAGGCAAAGGAGTAGCTTATTATGTTGATGCCAAAGAGAGTAAAATATAGAAGAGTCCATCGCGGCCGTATGAAAGGGAAAGCGCAAAGAGGAAATAGCTTAACCTATGGTGAATTCGGTTTACAAGCGTTGGAACCTTGCTGGATGACAGCAAACCAAATCGAGGCTGCCCGCCGTGCGATGACACGTTCCATCAAAAGGGGCGGAAACATCTGGATTAAAGTATTCCCAGATAAGCCTGTTACACAAAAACCTGCTGAAACTCGTATGGGTTCCGGTAAAGGATCTCCAGAATACTGGGTGGCAGTTGTCAAACCAGGACGCGTCCTCTTTGAAATGGGTGGCGTTACTGAAGAACTCGCAAGAGAAGCAATGCGCTTAGCGGCTCATAAGCTTCCCATTAAAACGAAATTTATCGTTCGTGAAGACCTTGCGAAGGAAGGGGAATAGTCATGAAGGCAAAAGAAATTCGCCAAATGTCAGACACAGAAATGAAAAACAAAATTAAAGAGCTGAAGTCTGAATTATTTAACCTTCGCTTCCAATTGGCTACTGGCCAATTAGACAACCCAACACGTATTAAAGGGGTTAAGAAGGATATCGCTCGTATCATGACCATTTCAAAAGAACGCGCGATTCATGCAGAGAAGGAGGCCTAGTCGATGGAAAGAGGCAATCGTAAAACACAAATTGGCTTGGTCGTAAGCAACAAAATGGATAAGACGATCGTAGTCGCAATTGAAAATAAAGTCAGTCACCCAAAATACGGGAAACAAGTGAAAGTTACAAGCCGTTTTAAAGCACATGACGAACAAAACAAGTGCAACGAAGGAGACCTTGTAAAAATCATGGAAACGAGACCTCTGTCTAAGGACAAGCGCTGGAGACTGGTTGAAGTTCTGGAACGCGCGAAATAATGCGTGATTAGGAGGATATCATGATACAGACTGAAAGCCGTATGAAAGTGGCGGATAATTCCGGTGCAAAAGAAGTGCTCGTAATCCGCGTGCTTGGCGGTACAAATAAAAAGTATGCTAGAGTCGGTGACATCTGTGTATGCACCGTAAAAAGTGCTTCTCCTGGCGGAAGCGTTAAAAAAGGAGATATCGTTAAAGCGGTTGTTGTCCGTACGACAAAAGGCATTAAACGCCAAGACGGAACATACATCCGATTTGATGACAATGCAGCAGTAATTATTAAAGATGATAAAAATCCAGTTGGTACCCGTATTTTCGGACCAGTAACTCGTGAGTTAAGAGCAGGTAACTTTATGAAAATTATCTCTCTCGCTCCAGAAGTGTTGTAAGGAGGCACCATGAGAATTAAAATTAATGATCAGGTCATCGTTACGACCGGTAAATACAAAGGTAAAGTTGGAAAAGTGCTTGGTGTTGACCGTGCAAAAAACCGCGTCATCATCGAAGGGGTAAACGTTCAAACGCACCATAAAAAACCACGTGGACCACAAAATCCTGGTGGCCTTGTTAAATCTGAAGGATTTATCGATGCATCGAATGTTATGCATTACGATGCAAAGAATAAAAAAGGTTCCAGAATTGGAATGAAAACTTTAGACAACGGGAAGCGCGTACGTGTTCTCAAGTCCTCTGGCGCACAGCTGGATAAATAGGAGGAAACAGAATGAACATGCGATTAAAAGAAAAATATAATCAAGAAATCGTTCCTCAAATGATGGAGCGCTTCTCATATAAAAACGTGATGGAAGTTCCTAAACTCCACAAAATCGTCGTAAACATCGGCGTTGGTGAAGCGAAAGACAATCCAAAAGCATTAGAAAATGCTGTGGAAGAATTAGCGACAATCACAGGACAACGTCCAGTCATTACAAAAGCAAAAAAATCCATTGCGAACTTTAAGCTTCGTGAAGGTATGAACATCGGTTGTAAAGTTACTTTACGCGGTGAGAACATGTACAATTTCTTAGACAAATTGATTTCCATTTCTCTTCCCCGTGTAAGAGACTTCCGCGGTGTAAACCCATCTGCTTTTGATGGACGTGGAAACTACACACTTGGAGTAAAAGAACAATTAATCTTCCCTGAAATCCACTACGATAATGTAGATGCAGTTCGCGGAATGGACATTGTCATCGTTACTTCAGCAAACACTGACGAAGAAGCAAAAGAATTGCTTGCCTTCATGGGCATGCCATTCAGACGATAAGAAAGGAATACAACATTGGCGAAAAAATCAATGATTGCAAAGCAGCAACGTCCTGCTAAATTTAGCAGCAGAGCGTACTCGCGCTGCAAGATCTGTGGAAGACCGCACGGTTATCTCAGAAAATATGGCGTCTGTCGTATTTGCTTTAGAGAACTCGCGTACCGCGGCGAAATCCCCGGTGTAAAAAAAGCCAGTTGGTAAAAGGAGGGTTTCTACTATGATGACAGATCCTATCGCGGATATGCTAACCCGTATCCGAAACGGAAATAATGCTAGACATAAAAGTGTAGATGTTCCTGCATCTACGATTAAAAAAGAAATCGCGCAAATCTTGCTTGATGAAGGATATATCCGTAGCTTTAATGTAACAGAAGACAACAAGCAAGGTGTAATCACAATCCAATTGAAATACGATGCAAATGATGAAAAAATCATCTCTGGGATTCGTAGAATTTCAAAACCAGGTCTTCGCGTATACGTTCGTAAAAACGAAGTGCCAAAAGTATTGGGTGGCTTAGGAATTGCTATTCTTTCCACCCCAAATGGAATTGTGACTGATCGAGTAGCTCGTAAGAACGGTACAGGCGGAGAAGTTCTCTGCTATGTATGGTAGAAAGGAAACAGCATGTCAAGAATTGGATTAAAACCTATTACGGTTCCTGGTGGCGTGACGGTTTCTGTTGCAGATGGCAATGTCGTGACCGTGAAAGGCCCAAAAGGGGAACTGACACAAGCGCTAAATCCAGACTTTACCATTAAACAAGAAGACGGTACCATTTCTGTAGAAAGACCATCCGAATCAAAACAACACCGTTCCTTACATGGTTTGACACGTACCTTAATTAACAACATGGTTGAAGGGGTTACAAACGGTTATGAGAAAGTTCTTACAATCGAAGGAACTGGATACCGTGCAGCGAAGTCTGGAAAAAAACTTACATTAAACTTAGGATTCTCTCATCCAATCGAGATGGAAGATCCACAAGGCATTGAAGTTGAAGTACCTGCTGCAAACCGCATCATCGTTCGTGGTATCGACAAACAACAAGTAGGAAACTATGCGGCCGTTATTCGTGCATTTAGAAAACCTGAACCTTATAAAGGTAAAGGGGTTCGCTATGAAAACGAAAACGTACGCAGAAAAGTTGGAAAAACTGGTAAGTAGGGGGATAGGCCATGTTTAAACGAATTGATAAAAAAGCAAACCGCAAAGCCAGACACGAAAGAAACAGAAAAAACTTGGCTGGTACTGCGGATCGTCCTCGTCTCAACGTATATAAAAGCAATCAAAATATTTACGCACAAATCATCGATGACGAGAATGGCGTGACCTTAGCATCGGCTTCTACTTTAGAAAAAGAACTCCGCGAAGAAAACACACATGCAAATATCGCTGCGGCAAAAGTCATTGGCGAACGTATTGCAAAACGTGCTCTCGATTTAGGCATCGAATCTGTTGTCTTTGATCGTAGCGGATATCTTTACCAAGGAAAAGTCAAAGAACTCGCAGACAGCGCTCGCGCTGCAGGGTTGAAATTTTAGGAGGAAGCGCATTGGAACGTAAAAAGAGAGAACCACAAGCGCAAGAATTCCAAGAGCGTGTCGTTCATATCGGCCGTGTAACAAAAGTTGTTAAAGGTGGACGAAACTTCCGCTTTACAGCCCTTGTTGTCGTCGGTGATGGAAATGGCCGTGTGGGTGTGGGTACTGGAAAAGCAAACGAAGTTCCAGAAGCTATCCGCAAAGGAATTCAAAACGCGAAGAAAAATGTCGTCACTATTCCAATTGTCGGCACTACGATTCCACACGAAGTATTAGGACGTTTTGGAGCAGGAAAAGTATTATTGAAACCTGCATCTGAAGGTACTGGAGTAATCGCCGGTGGTCCTGTACGTGCGGTGTGTGAGTTAGCGGGCATTCGTGACGTTCGTAGTAAATCCTTAGGAACTGCTAATCCAAGAAACATTGTCAATGCGACTATGGAAGGATTAACATCTTTGAAAACTGTTGAACAAGTAGCAAAAATGCGCGGTAAAACAGTCGAAGAGATTCTAGGATAGGAGGATACCATGCTGAAAATTACGTTAAAGAAAAGCGTCATCGGTCGTATCCCAAAACACAAAAAAACAATTCAAGCGCTTGGTCTTCGTAAGATTGGTCAAACCGTTGAAAAAGAAGATAACCCAGCCATTCGCGGAATGATTCAACAAGTATCTTATCTTGTTGAAGTTGAAGAAGCGTAAGGAGGATCCGACATGAAGTTAAATAATTTACGTCCTGCAGAAGGCGGCGGAGTCAAAGCGAGAAAACGCTTAGGTCGCGGTACTGCTTCAGGACAAGGTAAAACAGCCGGCCGTGGACAAGATGGTCAAAAGTCGCGTTCTGGTGGCGGAGTTAGACCAGGGTTTGAAGGGGGCCAAATGCCTTTATTCCGTCGTTTACCAAAACGCGGATGTACAAATGTTTTTAGAAAAGAATGGAATGTCATTAATTTAAACGACTTAAATCAGTTTGAAAAAGGACAAACCGTTACTATCGATGAACTCATTGCAAGCGGTCGCATTAAAAAGTCTAAGAAGGATGTACCATTAAAAGTACTGGCAAATGGTGAACTCGATCATGCAGTGACCGTGAAAGCTCACTCCTTCAGCGCGGCTGCGAAAGAAAAAATCGAAGCCAGCGGAGGAACAGCTGAGGTGATCTAGATGCTAGAGACCTTAAAAAATGCCTGGAAAGTCGAAGACTTACGTAAAAAAATTATATTTACACTCTTGATGATCGTCGTGTTCCGATTGGGTGCAGCGATTCCTGTACCTTTCTTAAACAAAGCGGCCATTCAAGAACAACTTGCTGGAAGCGGACTTGGAATCATGGAGTTCTTAAACATGTTAACTGGACAAGGGTTACAAAACCCATCCATTTTCTCCATGAGTATCTATCCATACATTACAGCTTCCATCATTATTCAATTACTCACAATTGCAATTCCATATCTTGAAGATCTCTCCAAACAAGGGGAAGAAGGAAAGAAAAAGATTGCATTATTTACAAAAATCGGTGCTGTAATCATTGGATTTATTCAAGCGATTGCAACGACGCAAGCGTTCTTTTCCACGGGGATTGTGGCCCAAGGTCCACTTCAAAACATCGTCTTACTAACTACACTGGTCGCAGGTACGATGGTTCTCGTGTGGTTAGGAGAACTCATTACTGAAAGAGGCGTAGGAAATGGAATTTCCTTCATCATCTTAATCGGTATTATCTCTGGACTTCCTGCTATCGCAATTCAATGGTTCAACCAAATGCGTGCGGGTGTACTCAGTCCAATCAAAGTACTATTCTTTGTACTCGTAGCCATCGCAATTACCGCATGGGTTGTTATGATTGCGGAAGGACAAAGAAGAATTCCCGTTCAATACGCAAAACGAGTCGTTGGACGTAAAATGTATGGTGGTCAAGCGACACATTTACCAATCAAAGTAAATATGTCAGGGGTTATGCCTGTTATCTTTGCATCATCTCTGTTGACCGTACCACAAATTCTTTCGCTCTTCATTACCAATGAAGGGGCAAAGAACTTCATTAACAATTACTTTACATTGAATGGAACCGTCGGTGTGTGGCTCTATTCTATATTACAGATTTTACTCATTATCCTTTTTGCATACTTCTACACAGCGATTCAATTCAATACAGTAGAATATGCGAAAAACTTACAACAACAAGGTGGATTTATTCCTGGAATTCGCCCAGGTCGTCCAACAGGAGAGTATTTACAACGCGTATCAAACCGCATTACGTTCATCGGTGCAATCTCTCTAGCGATCTTAGCGACATTACCACTCATCCTTTCTCTCGTCTTTAAATTGAATGTACGTTTTGGTGGAACCTCCATCCTCATCGTGGTTGGGGTTATTATTGAAACAGTAAAACAAATGGAAGCACAACTTACGATGCGCCATTACAAAGGCTTCTTACGTTAGGAGTGAAGATATGAGACTTGTATTATTAGGACCTCCTGGAGCTGGTAAAGGTACACAAGCGACAGGAATTGCAGAAAAATATCAAATCCCACACATTTCCACGGGTGATATTTTCCGCTATAACATTAAAAATGAAACTGAACTTGGAAAAGAAGTCAAAGGATACTTGGACGCAGGCGCCTTAGTTCCAGACGAACTGACTTGTCGCGTCGTGTGGAGTCGTCTTGATGAAGAAGACTGTAAAGATGGTTTTCTCTTAGATGGCTTCCCACGTACGATTGCGCAAGCAGAAGCACTTTCCCAAGGATTAATAGAACGAGAAACTGCCTTAGATTGCGTGATTAACATCGCAGTGGACGCAGAAGTACTCATCGCTCGTCTTGCAGGTCGTAGAATCTGTAAAGACTGTGGTGAACCCTATCATATTCAAAATCGTCCTCCGCGTGTAGAAGGCGTTTGCGATATCTGTGGCGGAGAGGTGATTCAACGTCCAGATGATAACGAGTATACCGTCCGCAATCGCATTTCCGTATACGAAGAGCAGACTTCTCCTCTGATTGCCTATTACGAAAAGCAAAATGTGCTGATGACAGTCGATGGGGAAGAACCAGTGGAGAAAGTCCAACAAGAAATTTTCTCTAAGCTGGATGCATTGAAACAGGCATAGGCCAGGTATTAGATGGTAGACACAAGCCATATATCGATTGGTCAACTTGTCCAATCACGAGCCGGACGCGATAGGGGCAACATATTTCTAGTCGCAGACTTTGTTGATTCAGAGTATGTACTACTGATCGACGGAAAACTTCGGCCCATTGAAAAGCCGAAGAAGAAGAAAATCAAGCATATAAAAGTATTGAACACCGTTTTATCGGACTATACTGAATGGATTGAAAGTGGAACTCAAATCAACAACAAATGGATCAGAACATTACTTGCACCATTTGAACCGCAAAGTGAGAGGAGAGGAGCATAATGGCTAAAGAAGATGTAATTGAAGTAGAAGGTGTCGTCATAGACGCACTGCCCAACACAATATTCCGTGTGCGTTTACAAAATGGTCATGAAATCATGGCCCATATCTCCGGAAAACTTCGAATGAATTACATTCGTATTCTCCCTGGAGACCGCGTAACGGTTGAATTATCTACCTACGATTTAACAAAAGGCAGAATTACCTGGCGCAAGAAATAGCAAGGAGGAAACTCGGTGAAAATCAGACCATCGGTTAAAAAAATGTGCGATAAATGCAAAATTATCAGAAGAAACGGTAAAGTAATGGTAATTTGCGAAAACCCTAAGCACAAGCAAAAACAAGGTTAATTAGGAGGAAAAGCAGACTATGGCAAGACTTGCTGGCATCGATTTACCCCGTGAAAAACGTGCGGAAATCGGTCTGACTTATATCTACGGCATTGGTCGTGCAAGATCCAATGAGATTTTAAAACGTGCAGGGGTAAACCCAGATACACGTATTAAAGACTTAACTGAAGCTGAAATTTCTGAAATTCGTGAAATTTTAGATAGTTATACTCTCGAAGGTGATCTTCGACGTGATGTCAATTTAAATATTAAAAGACTTAGAGAAATCAACTGCTACCGCGGTATGCGACATAAAAGAGGTCTTCCTGTAAGAGGACAAAAAACGAAAACAAATGCGCGTACTCGTAAGGGTCCGAAGAAACTCGTATCCAAAGGTAAGAAATAGGAGGCATAGAATTTGGCACCGAAAAAAGGAAAAGCGACACGTGTTAGAAGACGTGAGCGTAAAAATATTGAAAGAGGCCAGGCACATATTGTATCCTCATTCAATAATACCATGGTAACCTTAACTGACCTAAACGGAAATGTTATTTCATGGGCAAGTGCGGGTCAACTCGGTTTTCGTGGATCTCGTAAGTCTACACCTTATGCAGCACAACAAGCGGCAGAAGAAGCTTCCAAAAAAGCAATGGAACATGGCCTTAAAAGCGTAGAAGTCTACGTAAAAGGACCAGGATCCGGACGCGAAGCAGCCATCCGTAGCTTACAAAGCACTGGACTTGAAGTGTCTTTAATCAAAGACATAACTCCAATTCCACACAACGGATGCAGACCGCCAAAACGTAGAAGAGTGTAGGAGGAAAACATGGCAAGATATACAGGACCTGTTTGCCGCCAATGTAGAGCCGAAGGAATGAAGCTCTTCTTAAAAGGCGACAAATGCTATTCAGATAAATGTCCAATCAACCGCAGAAACTTTGCTCCTGGTCAGCATGGTCAGTCACGCAAAAAAATGACGGAATATGGACTCCAATTACGTGAAAAACAAAAAGTAAAAAGATTTTACGGTATCAGTGAATCTTTCATGAGGAAAACCTTTGAAAAAGCCGACAAAATGGCAGGCATTACAGGGGAAAACTTACTCAATCTTTTAGAAAAGCGTTTAGACAATGTCGTATTCCGCATGGGATTTGCTTTATCTCGCGCTGAAGCACGTCAATTGATTGTTCATGGACACTTCACATTAAACGGAAAGAAATTAGACATTCCTTCCTACGAAGTTCAAGTTGGCGATGTGATTGAAGTGAAAGAGAAAAGCACGAAGAGCAAAAAGTTTAGTGACATGTTGGAAAACCGTGGCAATGCTGCGCGTTGGGTGTCTGTTGACACAGAAAACATGAAAGGAACGGTTTCTGCAGAACCTCTGCGTGAAGATTTAGATATTCCAGTCGCAGAACACTTAATCGTTGAGCTTTACTCTAAATAATCGGTTGAGTACATTGACCAAACAACGATAGGAAGGGGTAAGCGAATGACTGAAGAGTTGCTTTCGAAAATCGATATAGTTGAACTCAATGAAAACCAAGATACAGGAACCTTTGTATTTTCTCCACTCAACCGTGGATACGGGCAAACCATTGGGAACAGTTTAAGAAGAGTTCTCCTCTCCTCATTGGAAGGATCAAGCGTAACCCGTGTTAAATTCGAAGGAATTCAACATGAGTTTTCTACGATCCCAGGTGTGCTTGAAGATGTTCCAGAGATTATCTTAAATCTTAAAGGAATCGCTTCAATTATGCACGGAGAAGGACCCGTTATCTTACACTTGAATCTCCAAGGCCCAAAAGAATTTACTGCGGGAGACTTGAATCTTGATGCAGACTTAGAAATAGTCAACCCGGACCACCTAATCGCAACACTCAATGAAGAAGCTAGTTTTGATTTTGAAATCGAATTTTCACGGGGCACGGGATATGAGATAAGTGAATTATCCGATATCCCAGAAGCTGAAGCGAAAACTGATGAAGAGAAAGAAAAAGAAGAAAAGAAGGAAGAAGAACCAGTGATAGTCGGTTCGATTCCAGTCGATGCTTCTTTTTCTCCAGTCGAAGCTGTCAACTTCTCTGTTGAGAATACTCGGGTTGGGAAACAAACTGATTTTGATCGTTTAGAAATTAATGTTCAAACCAACGGAACATTAAAAGCACAAGAAGCATTAGCGCAAGCTGCATCCATTTTGATCGATCATTTCCGTCTCTTTGTAGACTTGCCTTCCCAAGAAGTTGTAAACAAAGCAGATCAACAAAGCATCAGCGACGAGGAAGAGAAAATATTACAAACCCCAATCGATGCAATTAACCTTTCACTACGTAGTTTTAATTGCTTGAAACGCGCGGGGATTGATACGGTGGGCGATATTACACGCCGCACTTATAATGAGATGTTTAAAATCAAAAACTTCGGAAAGAAATCCATTAGTGAAGTAGAAGATAAACTCACAGAAATGGGATTATCCTTCGCTCCAGAATCCGAAGAAGAAGATGCAGACTTAGCAGAATAATAGGAGGATCACATGGCGACACTGAGAAAGTTAGGCCGTCGTTCCGACCATAGAGACGCAATGCTTCGCAACCAAGTGCAAAGCTTGTTTGACCATGGTCGCATCACGACAACAGTTACCCGTGCAAAAGAAACACAGCGTATGGCCGAGAAAATGATTACTCTTGGAAAACGCAACACATTGCACACAAAGCGCCAAGCTATGGCATATTTGTATAAAAGAGAAACCGTAGATAAGCTTTTCAATGAGCTTGCACCAAACTACTCCGAACGCAATGGAGGATATACACGTGTGATTAAAATTGGTCCACGTCAAGGCGATGGTTCTGAAATGGCCATCTTAGAGCTCGTATAAGCTTCTTGGGATTAAGGACACTTCCTTAGTCCCTTTTTTCTATTATAAAGAATGTGAGGTTGGAGACCATATGGAACCCATCATTCAAATCAAAGATTTAGTTTTTGAATATGAAACAGAAAATACTCCGCATCGGGCTTTAGATGAAATCAATATCGACATCTACCCCGGGGAGTTTGTTGCCGTGCTTGGGCACAATGGGTCTGGAAAATCGACCTTAGCAAAATTACTCAATGGGTTAATCATGCCTTCCCAAGGAGATATTCTCATCAAAGGCATGAATACAAAAGATGAACAGAAGCTCTGGGATATACGTAAAACCTGTGGGATGGTCTTTCAAAATCCAGACAATCAAATTATCGCGACCCTTGTGGAAGAAGACATCGCCTTCGGGCCAGAAAATTTAGGCGTTCCGCAACCAGAACTCTCCAGGCGCGTGGATCATGCTTTAAAAGTGGTAGAAATGGAAGAGTACCGCAAACATGCACCCCATCAACTGTCCGGTGGACAAAAGCAGAGAATTGCCATCGCGGGAATTCTCGCCATGGAACCTGATGTGCTTCTCATGGATGAACCAACCGCCATGTTAGACCCGGAAGGGCGTAACGAAATCATGGAGACAGTACAAAAACTCCAAAAAGAAGAGAATAAAACGATTTTGTTGATTACGCACTACATGGACGAAGCCATTGACGCCGACCGTATTATTGTCTTAGAAGAGGGTAAAATTGTCATGGAAGGCACTCCTAAACAAGTCTTTTCTCAAGTTTCTGAAATGAAACGATTGGGCTTGGACGTTCCTCAAGTGACAGAACTTGCGTGGGAACTCAAAGAAAATGGCATGAATATCGATAATGAAGTTCTTACGACCGAGGAGTTGGTTCGCCAATTATGATTGAATTAAAAAATGTGAGTTATATTTACAATGAGGGGAATCCTCAAGAAAAATATGCAATCAGAGATTTAAATCTCACCATCGACAAAAATGAATTTATAGGAATTATCGGTCATACAGGGTCAGGAAAATCCACACTCGTCCAACATTTAAATGGACTGATGAAACCGACCCGAGGGGAAGTATTCGTCGATGGGATAAAAACCACCGATGATGATGCTGTGAAAAAAGGGCTCCGCCAACGGGTCGGACTTGTGTTTCAGTACCCAGAACACCAGCTCTTTGAAGAAACCATCGAAAAAGACATCGCCTTTGGACCGAAGAATTTAGACTTGTCCGAAGAAGAAATTCATAAGCGGGTTGTAGAATCTATGGAACTCGTAGGACTCGATTATGAAGAGATGAAAGATCGTTCGCCCTTTGATCTTTCAGGAGGGCAAAAAAGACGGGTTGCCATTGCAGGCGTTTTGGCCATGCAGCCCTCTTATATCGTATTGGATGAACCGACAGCAGGACTTGATCCAGGTGGACGCGATGAAATCCTCGATGAACTAAAGAAGTTATTTTTGACGCGGGACATGACCATTGTTCTCGTATCCCATAGCATGGAAGACGTCGCTAGATTATGCACGAGAGTGCTTGTGATGCACCGTGGAGAGCTTGCTATGGATGGCCCAACCAAAGAGGTCTATTCCAATGAGAAACGCCTCCAAGAGATTGGTCTAGATATACCAGAAATCACCAAAGTGATGCATGCATGGGGCGAGAAAAAAGGCTGGGAAAAAGAAGATATATTGACTGTGGAAGAAGCCATGGAATACCTCAAGAAAAAGGGGGCACTTCATGTTTAAGAATATAACGATCGGACAATATTATCCTGGAGATTCCATCATCCATCGCCTGGACCCGCGGATCAAAATTATCATCATCACTCTGTTTATTATCTCCATCTTTTTTATACAAGATTTTATTGGATATCTTCCAATACTAATCTTTATTATTGGAGTCATTCAAATCTCAGGAGTGCCCGGGAAAAAAGTTCTTAGAGGACTACGACCGCTCTTTTTAATCATTATGGTCACCATGATATTCAATATTTTATTAACACCTGGTGCCGTGATTTTCCGCTTGTGGTTTATCAACATTACGCGTGAGGGGATACGTCAAGCTCTTTTTATGGGCCTTCGTTTAATCTTCTTGGTCACAGGAACTTCACTCTTAACGCTAACGACATCACCCATTTCCCTCACGGATGGAATTGAAAGTTTGCTTTCTCCCTTAAAGCGATTTGGGATGCCGTCCCATGAACTTGCTATGATGATGTCCATTGCCCTTCGTTTTATTCCAACGCTCATGGAAGAAACAGATAAAATTATGAAAGCGCAAATGGCTCGCGGCGCGGATTTTGAATCAGGAAATGTTTTAAAACGAGCGAAGAACATGGTGCCACTGTTAGTCCCACTGTTTGTGAACGCCTTCCGCCGTGCCGATGAACTGGCAACGGCCATGGAAGCAAGGTGCTATAGAGGAGGCGAAGGGCGCACTCGATTGAAGCCCCTCAAACTCGAGCAAAAAGACTTTGTTGCATTGTTCGTATGTATCGTCTTTTTTGCCGGAACAATTTTTATTTCACGATTATGAAACGAATTGCACTAGTCATTCAATACGACGGGGCAGACTTTTCCGGTTGGCAGGTGCAAGAAAATGCCATCGGTGTTCAAAATGTCATTGAAGAGATATTAGAAAAAATTGTGGGTAAGAGAATACCCATCACAGGGGCGGGGCGCACCGATAAAGGTGTCCACGCCCTTTGTCAAATTGCCCATTTTGATACAGAATTAAAAATCCCAGGAGACAAATGGAAGTATCACTTCAATGCAAAACTTCCAGACTCCATCCGCATTGTACGAAGTAAAGAAGTGCCTCGTGATTTCCATGCGCGCTACGATGCCTTAAAAAAGATGTATCAATACACCGTCTATCGTGATGCGATTCGTCCGCCTCAGTATAGAAATTATACAGCTCATGTCAGTGAACCTCTTTCCATGGATTTGATGGAAAAAGGGGTACATATGCTTGTAGGAACCCATGATTTTCACGCATTTATGTCGACAGGATCTCCTGTCAATAATACGATTCGAACTCTAGATACGGTGGAAATTGTGGAAAAAGAAAACTTGCTACTCTTCACCTATGAAGCACAGAGTTTTCTTTATAATATGGTACGAATCATGACGGGAACGCTCCTTGAAATCGGCATGGGGAAAAGAAGCCTCGCATCCATTGAACAAGCTTTTTCCACAAGAAAAAGGGAAGATGCTGGAATCACAATGCCTGCCCAAGGATTAACCCTCATGAAAATCACCTACGAGGAGGAACTATGAAAAAGATTGGACTTGTCGTCAATCCCATTGCAGGAATGGGAGGAAAAGTTGGACTCAAAGGTTCAGACGGTGCAGATACGATTAAGAAAGCAAGAGAGCTAGGAGCTACCCAAGAATCTCCTTTAAAGGCAAAACGAGCCCTTGCAGTCATCGCCCATAAAAAAGATGAGTTTACTTTACTCACTTTACCTGGAGAACTGGGAGAAGATGAAGCAAAAGCTGTTGGAATCACACCTGAAGTATTGCCTTTAGAGCGCAAAGAAACTGCAGAAGATACTCTTAGAGGTGTACAACTTCTGTACGACGCAGGAATCGATGCCCTACTTTTTGCTGGAGGCGATGGAACCGCGCGTAACGTCGCTGAAGTGTTGGAAGAAAAAATCCCCGTCATTGGAATTCCAGCGGGTGTGAAAATTCACTCCGCAGTCTATGCCACAAGCCCTGAAAATGCGGGGAAAGTTCTCCTTCATTTTCTGGAAGAAGAGGATATCAACACGATTATTGCAGATGTTATGGACATAGACGAAGAAGCCTTTCGAGAAGGAAGATTATCAGCAAGGCTGTATGGCGTCATGAAAGTCATTGAAGAACCTAAACTCATGCAAAGTTCCAAATCGAGTTCTGTAGGGTCAGATGAAAGTGCACTCTTAGGGATGGCACAATATGTTGTCGAAGAGATGGAAGACGACGTAGTATACATTGTAGGATCTGGTTCGACTACCCGTGCAGTCATGGATGAACTTGGACTCGAAGGGACCCTATTAGGGCAAGATGTCGTCGTGAATAAAGAAGTTCTCATAAAAGATGCTACAGAAAAACAAATTTTGGAAGCCATTGATGGAAAAGAAGCAA
>CAMDZK010000004.1 GCA_945910665.1 uncultured Peptostreptococcaceae bacterium | reverse complement strand
TAAATAAACTCTCTCGGTACTCTAAATCTTTACTTTTTCTGTCAAAGTATTTTGTGCTAAAGACATCTTCTAACTGATACGGCCAGGTTTCTGCCAATTTCCCTGAAGGATTGACGACACCCGTCAAAAGATCTACGGTCGCTTGTCCAACTTCTTGTCCAGCTAAATACATTTGTAGAATCCCTTTCACGTGTTCAGCAAAAGGCATTTCATACGGCGCACCGGAGAAAGAAACATAAATAATATTTTGATGGAGGTCTTTTAGACGCTCCATTAAGACTTGCTGGTTTTTTGGCAAATGCATATGTTGTCGATCAAATCCTTCGCCTTCAATAATATCGGTCAGACCACCAAAGACGATCAGTGGTTTGTTCGCATCTACTACATTCATTGCTTTTTTACAGATCTCTTCATCGAAGTCTTCTGAATCTATGCTATAACCTGGTTCGAATGTTACTGAAAAACCGGCATTTTTAAAGGCATCCAAGGCGTTCACTTGGACCTGCGCATTCATATTACTCGAACCGCCCCCTTGGAAGCGCATTGTATGAGCCAATGCTCCAATGACGACAATCTCCTTCGTCCGTTCTGGTAGAACGGGAAGAACCTCTTCATTTTTTAGGAGCACTGCAGATTCTGTCGCAATTTTTTTAGCCAAGTGATCATAGTTGGGTGCTTCGAATTCTTCTTCACCACCATATTCACTTGCCAATGCGAGTACATTTTGAACGGCGCGGTCTAAATCATCCATTGCCAGCGTCCCTTTTTCAAGAGCTCTTTCCACATCTTTCCCGTGTATTCCAAGACTATCAGGCATCTCTAAATCCATGCCGGCGGAAATACAAGCAGGGAGGTCAACGGTCGCACTCCAATCAGAGACGACAGCGCCTTCAAACCCCCATTTTTTTCGCAATACATCCGTAAGTAGCCACTTGCTTTCCCCTGCATACGTGCCATTAATTTTATTGTATGAACTCATAACAGTGGCGGGTTTTCCTTCTGTGACGCCAATCTCAAAGGCTCTCAAATAAATCTCATGTAAGGCCCGTTCATCGACTTGGCTGTTGGCTGTTTGACGATTTGACTCTTGATTGTTCACAGCGAAGTGCTTCAGAGAGGTACCCACTCCTTTTTCTTCTATCCTTTTTATATAATTCGCTGCGAGCGTTCCCGATAGATAAGGGTCTTCTGAAAAATACTCAAAATTTCTTCCACATAAAGGGGTACGCTTCATATTAATTCCTGGACCCAATAAGATAGAAGTTCCCTTTTCCTTTGCTTCATCAGCCAGTGCCTGTGCCATTTGTGCAATTAATTCCGTATCAAAACTACACGCGACGCAACTTGCCGTCGGAAAACTCGTCGCAGGCTCTGCATCATCGTATTTATTATCCACTTTTTCTTTACGAACACCATGGGGTCCGTCTGTCAATAGGAGCTCTTTCACTTTTCCGTCTAATGTGTCTGTGCGCCACATCCCATTTCCTGTAATCAATCGTATTTTTTCTTTAACTGTTAGTTCCACGTTACTCCCTCCTCGTGTTCTATCAATAGTATAATCGGTATTTCGGTCCTTTGTCACGGAATGGGATTTTCCTTCTAGACTTATAGACATGCATACTGATAAAATGATAGGATTAATTGGGAGCTTTTTAAGGAGGCACTATGTATATCGTAATCGGTGGCGCTGGAAAAGTCGGCGAATATTTAACCAACGAACTTGTCCAAGAAGGCCACGATGTTTTTATTATTGAAGAAAATCCTAAACGATTAGAATTTATTTTAAACAAAAATGATGTGACGGGTGTCGCAGGGAATTGTGCGAGTATTGAAGTTTTACAAGAAGCGGAAATTGAAGCGGCGGATATGTACATTGCTGTCACTAATTCAGATGAAATTAATATGCTTTCGGCGATGTTGGCAAAACGAATGGGCGCACCCCACACGACCGTGCGCATTAGAAACCCTATTTACAATCCCCTGCGCAAAAAAATTGATGATTGGTTTGGAATTGACCTCATCATCAATCCAGACTATGAAGCTGCGATTCGATGCGCAGATATCGTTAGAAATCCCCATGCCATTCAAGTGGAATCCTTTTCGAAAAACAGGGTCCGCTTAATTGAATTGCATATTGACCGTGGCTCTTTTCTTGCCGGTCTTGCATTAAGCGAATTTCGTCAAAAGTACGGAGATATTTTAATTGTCGCCATTGAAAGAAACAACGAAATTATCATTCCCTCAGGGAAGGATGTGCTCCTCGAAGGAGATAATTTTTGTATTCTCGGAGAAATAGCAGATATTCGCGCTTTTTATAAGAGCGTAGGCAAAGAAGAAAAAGCAATCAATTCCCTTCTCATTATTGGTGGCGGGCGTATTTCATACTACTTAGCGAAAATGCTTGCTCCCTCTCATAAGCACGTCGCTATTGTAGAAGTGAAAAAGAGCCATGCGGAACATCTCGCGTCCTTACTTCCAGAGGCTCACATATTCAATGGAGATGGGACAGATCAGGAGTTTTTAGAAGAACTGCGGATTCAAAACTACGACTGTGTCGCATCCCTTACAGGTGTCGATGAAGAAAATATTATGGCTTCCCTTTTTGCCAGTGAACAAAATGTTCGGAAAATCATCACAAAAGTAAATCGCATCAATCTTCTTCGGTTGTTGAAAGACACGGAGCTCGATGCCATTGTCACACCAAAGTTTTTAGTCGCCAATCGAATTATTAAGAAAGTACGTTCCTATCAAGCATCCCGCGCGGAACAAATGGATGACATTTATCGTATATTCTCAGACCGTGCAGAAGCGATCATGTTTACTGTCCGTGGAGAAATCGAGGCGATGAAAGCTCCCTTAAAGGATTTGCCGATTCGCGATGACTGCGTCATTGCTTGTATTATCCGAGAGAATCGAGTGATGTATCCAGGAGGAAATGATTCCATCCAATTAGGCGACCAAGTGTTAATTGTGACTACTCGTGAGCGATTTGATGAAGTCGATGACATATTGGAGGGTCATTAATGAATTATCCTTTAATTCTATGGGGGCTCAGTCGGGTACTTTTTATAGAAGCAGCGCTCATGGTTTTTCCCCTTACTGTCGTTTTTATTTATGGAGAGCCAATGACAAATGCTTGGTCTTTTCTCGCGACGATGGCAATTCTCACAGTGCTAGGAGGACTACTCTCCCGTAAAAAACCGAAGAACCGACGTTTTTTTACAAAAGAAGGTTTGATTTTGACGGCTTTCACATGGATTTTTTTATCCATATTTGGAGCGTTGCCCTTTGTCTTTTCTGGACAAATCCCTTCCCTTATCGATGCTTGGTTTGAAACCGCCTCCGGTTTTACCACAACGGGCTCAAGTATTTTAGTCGATATAGAACTTATGAGTCATTCAATGCTTTTTTGGCGAAGCTTTACCCACTTTATCGGTGGGATGGGGATTATCGTATTTACGATGGCTCTCTTACCTGCCATTGGGGATGACACAGTACACATTATGAAAGCTGAAGTTCCGGGGCCGCTTTTTGGAAAGATTCTTTCCAAAAACAAAAACACGGCACAAACTCTTTATATTGTTTATTTTGTCATGTTTTTGATTACCGTATTTTTACTGGCGATTGGAGATATGCCGCTATTTGATAGTATCATTCACGCCTTTGGTGCTGCAGGTACAGGAGGCTTTGGCATGAAAAACGGTTCCGTCCTCCCCTATCAGAGCGCGTATTCAGAAATAGTCCTTGCCGTCGCCATGATTCTATTCGGTGTGAATTTCAACTTATATTTTTATTTGCTCCAAAGAAAATGGAGAGTAGTCTTTAAAAATGAAGAACTCCGTTGGTATCTCCTCATCATCGCTGCTGCAGTGGTATTTATTGCACTCAACACAAGCTTTATTTACGATAATTTTGCAGATACGCTTCGCCACAGTTTCTTCACCGTCAGTTCCATTATGACAACGACAGGGTTTGCCACCGTCGATTTCACCCTTTGGCCATTGGCATCGCAGATCATCCTTCTTCTTCTCATGTTTGCCGGGGGAATGGCAGGTTCCACCGCAGGGGGATTAAAAATTTCTCGTATTGCCATTGGTTTTAAAACAGTAAAAAATGAAATTCGACAAGTCTTACAACCTCACCGTCAACTTGCCGTACAAATGGATGGTAAGAATATCGATGGGAATACATTTCAAAGTGTCATCAAATACTTTCTCGTTTTTACCGTCGTATTTTGGTTTCTTGTTTTTTTAATCGCACTCGATACGAACAGCTTTTTAACTGCTTTCTCTGCCGTTGCTGCTACCATCAACAATATTGGTCCTGGATTGGAACTCGTGGGACCCGTATCAAGCTTCGCTGAGTTTTCACCGATTTCAAAAATCATACTCACGTTTTCTATGCTCGCCGGACGACTTGAACTGTATCCTATTCTTTTCATCTTCATCCCGCAAACATGGAGAAAAATTTAAGTATAAAAAAAGGCAAACTCAAATTTGGGTTTGCCTACACTCTGAATCTGCGTTTTGAAACGCAGATTTTATTTTATTCTAATTCTTTTTTACCGGTTAATTTCCAGATCGTATATTCGTCAATCACCTGATATACTTGTTTGATAACATACCCTAATACAACTGCATCGTCTAAAAAACCCATTCCGAACAAGAAGTCTGGTACTACGTCAATTGGAGTCACAAGATAAATGAGACCTGCAATGATTAAGAGAATGGAAGAGGTGCTCACATTACGGTAGTTTCCTTTTCTATAATCTTTGAGTAATTGCATCATTGTCTTGACGTCTTCGTAGACACCAGCTAATCCTTTTTTCTTTGATTTGCCTTCTGCTTTCTTCAGGAGATCGTCGACTTTGGCACGATCAGCATAAATATTTTTTGCACGGGGAATCAATTTGGTCAATATCATCTTTGGAGAAATTGCCATTGCTTCACCTCCTCTTCTTAACTATATATACCCGAAACCAATCATTCGAGACGTAGAACGATCAAAAATTTCCTGATTCACTCGATACATTACAATGAGGTGTCCGCTTCTTTAAATAACTCCAAATCCATGGATACAAGGCAAACCCTTTGAGAGCACAAGTCACTGCAATACTTATAAAAATTCCCGCTAACCCGAAATATTCATTGAGCACCATGGCAAGCACAATGCGTATGGCATTTCCAGTAATTCCTCCAGCACTTGGTATCAAAGTATTTCCAACACCTTGAAACACTCCTGTCGCTGTAAAGTCTAAGCTCATGGGAATTTGCGCATAGGCGATAATCACAAGATACAAAGCACCTGCTTTGAGGGCAATCTCATCATCCCCCACAAAGAGAGACATAAATGGCTCTGCAAACAACAACAGGACGATCATGGCAAAGAGTCCAACAGCCATTCCGATCCACGTGGATTTTTTCAATCCTTCTCGAACTCTTTCAAATTGTCTTGCGCCGTAGTTTTGTGCGACAAATGCAGTCAATGCACCAGAGAAACCGCTCATGGAAAGCCAACCAATCGATTCGATCTGAACGCCAACATTATATGCAGCAAAGGGACCAGCACCGTAGGATGCAACAAAACGAGAGACAATCGCAGAGCTAACGGCAAAAAAGATCGACTGTAATGAGCTCGGTAATCCCCAGCGAACAATGCGATTGATTTCACGCCTTTGTATATCCTTTTGCGCAAACACCTGATCGAATAGAGGATGATACCGCATGACTTTAAAAATAAATAAAGAAGAAATCAGCCCTTGTGCCAGTACCGTCGCGACCGCTGCTCCAACGACACCCAGATGAAATACAAAAATCATGATTGGGTCTAAGAGGATATTTGTTACTAATCCTACAGTATTATAGATAAATGGTGTTTTGCTGTCTCCTCCAGCGGTTAAAATTCCCGTTAAAACTGCATTGAGAAATGTAAAAGGGTGACCAAGGGAAACGAAGCGTAAATAATCGACCCCCATCTGATTGACGTCCGCTGTATCGATGCCAAAGAAAGAGATCATTGGGTAGGCGAACACGATGGAAATCAAACTATAAGCAATGGATATCACCAAAGCGATAAAAAGACCCCCTTGAATGTAGCGTCTCTTCTCCCTTTCATTTTCTGCTCCGATGGCTTGGCCAACGCCAATTTCAATTCCGATTCGTGGAATGAGCACAAGCGCCGTTGCAATCCACACGGCAAACCCCGCCATTCCTGCAGCTGCAACCCAATCGGTGGACCCTTGGCCAAGCCAAAACATATCCATGAGTTGATAGGACATTTGTATAAAGCCCGTCGCCATTATGGGAATAGCGAGTGTAATCATG
Organism: uncultured Peptostreptococcaceae bacterium; assembly: GCA_945910665.1. GTDB lineage: Bacteria > Bacillota > Clostridia > Tissierellales > Peptoniphilaceae > JAAYQA01. The sequence goes on along the minus strand of CAMDZK010000004.1, from coordinate 10,012 downwards.
TGTTGTAATATTTTTCCCTGTGTTAAGTTATTTGCGCGCATGGTTTCCTCCGTCAAATCATTATAACAAACGAAGAGCATTAATACACAATCTCCCCATTATATCTTGTAAAAAATATGGTACTATTGATGGAAGGAGGTGGATTTATGGCAAAAATCCTCATCGTCGAAGACGAACAAGAAATCCGAGAACTCGTCAGTGCCTATCTCAGAAACGATCAGTTTGAGGTAGATGCGGAAGAGGATGGCAAAATGGCCCTCAACCGGATTAAATCCAATCATTATGACCTCATTATCTTAGACTTAATGCTCCCCTCTTTATCGGGAGAAAAAATATGTGAGGAAGTACGCACTTTTTCAAACGTGCCCATTCTCATGTTGACTGCAAAGTCGGATCTTTCCGATAAAGTTTTTGGTTTTCGCATTGGAGCCGATGATTACTTAACCAAACCTTTTGAACCCATTGAACTACTCGAACGGGTACGCGCACTGTTGCGTCGTTCACAAAACGACCGCCCCAAAGCGACACTGCTCCGCGTTTTAAATGGACGTATCCTTATCGATACGGAAAGTTTACGCGTGACAAAAGATGGTGTAGAAATCCCATTAACAACCAATGAATTTAAAATCTTAATGGTCCTTCTCTCGAACCCAAACCGTGTCTTTTCCCGTGATGAAATTATTGAACAAGCTTTTGGAATGGAATACGATTCATTTGATCGTGCCATCGACACCCACATTAAAAATATCCGGGCAAAATTAGAAGATGATTCAAAGCATCCAATGATGATCAAGACGATCTATGGTGCGGGCTACCGCGCAGAGTTAACGTATGACACTGAAGCGTAAAACCCTCCTTTTTACTTTCTCTTTAATGCTCGCCATACTCATTCTCATTGGCGTCATTCTCATGGTACAAATGGAGAAGAATTTCTCCTGGTACTTAGAACTAGAGCAAGAATCAAAGGTGAATGACTATATTGAAGAGTTGGAGTCCATCTATCGATTAGACCGTGGCATGTACTCTCTTAGGATCGACGAATTCGCGAAAAAAGAAGAACTGCATCTAAAGCTCTTCGACACAAAGGGAAACATCCTTCGTGAAATCAATGCAGTGCCAAAAGACTCCATCATGCGTGGAAACTATGTCGAACGCGAATTTCCCGTATTCACAACCACGCTTGAATACATTGGATCCATTCAAATTGGCTTTTGGGATTATTCCTTTTTGCGTATGAGTGCTAATGATTTCACACGTTCCATGTATACGACCATTGGAATTGTCATTCTCATCGGATTACTTTTTTCATTAATTGCAAGTTTTGCTATCACAAAATCGATTGTAAAACCCGTCGAAAAAATCCGCCTGCAAACGGATTCCATTCGGTCGGGTCGCTATGACAAAAAAATCGATTCAACCGGCTTTTCTAAAGAGCTTGCATCATTAGCCCAAAACATTAACGAACTCGCATATACACTCAATAGGCAAGAAGAATCCAGAAAAAAATACGCACAAGATATCAGTCATGAATTGAGAACACCAGTCACGGCATTGAAACTTCAGCTTTCTGCCATGCGCGATGGTATTAGACCCCTCAATAAAGAGTCGGTGCTCATATCCATTGAAGAGGTGAATCGACTCAACCGTCTCATTGAAATGCTGAAAGAGAGTTTCACGAATGATAACCAGAGAAGCATGCATTTTGAATTCATCGATTTGGAACCATTTATTGAAGAGTTAGCTTTATCTTTTAGCCCCTTATTGGAGACTGATGGGGTACAATTTTCCATTAAACAGGAAATCAAGCATCCGCTTTGGGCCGATCGAGATGCGTTGCAAAGAATTTTGTATAATCTCTTGTCCAATGCAAAAAAAGCGATGCATAAAGATGGTCGGATTATACTATCAGTCACACAAAAAAAAGGAGAAACGACCTTTACCGTTCAAGATGACGGTGCAGGTATATCCTCCAAAGATTTGCCTTTTATTTTTGATCGTTTTTACCGCGGTGACTCTGTGCGCAACACGCGCCAAGGAGGAACAGGACTCGGTTTATCGATCGTGAAATCTTTAGTGCATGAAATGAACGGGACGATCTCCGTTGAAAGTACAATTGGTCAGGGGTCGACTTTTGTCGTCCGGTTCAAAGATAAAAGAGGTGAGCAGTAACGCCCACCTCTTTTTATTCTTCAATTTGATCGATATACTCCCCATATCCTTCTTTTTCCATGTCCTCCATGGGAATGAAGCGTAACGCAGCACCGTTAATGCAATAGCGCAGCCCCCCACACTCCGCTGGACCATCGGGAAAGACATGCCCTAAATGGGAGTCCCCTTCCTTACTTCGTACTTCTGTTCGCACGCGGAATAAACTGTGGTCGTCTCTCTCTTCCAAAGGTGTGATGGGTTTCGAAAAGCTTGGCCAACCGCATCCAGCATCAAACTTTTCAGATGATGCAAAGAGAGGCTCTCCTGATACGATATCTACATAGATCCCCTTACGCCATTCATTGTTATAGGGATGGGTGTGGGGCATTTCCGTTCCATTTTCTTGGGTAACGTGTCGTTCAATGCGACTGAGTTCACTAATTCTTTCTTCTTTTTTTCTTGGATCCATTCTTTTGCTCCTTTTTTTGTCTCAGGGCCCATAATCCCACAATTCCTAAAACAATTCCACCGATGCTCACCAATTGGGACACGCGGAACACCCCTAAATACAGGCTATCGGTTCTAAGACCTTCTATAAACAGGCGAGCAATCCCATATCCAATCATATATAAAAATAAAACTTCGCCTGGATGCTTTCGTTTCTTCCTTCCATACCATAAGAGAAATAGGACAAGGGCTCCATTAAAAAGCGATTCATATAAAAAAGTCGGATGGACGATTTCTCCATCGATGAGCATCCCCCATGGCAAATCGGTGGGTCCTCCATAGGCTTCTTGATTGACAAAGTTGCCCCAACGACCGATTGCTTGCCCAAGGGCAACTCCTGGCATTGCTGCGTCTGTTGCTGTGAGAAAATTCATGTTTTTCTTTTTACAGTAAATATATGCTGTGATGAGGGCTGCAATAATTCCCCCATAAATAGCCAATCCACCTTGCCGTATATTGATAATTTGTCCAGGATTTTGGGTGTAATAATCGAGATTAAAGAGTACGTAATAGAGTCTAGCTCCTACAATTGCAATGGGGATTGCCCATAAAAGCATCGATGTGAAATGATCTTCGTCAAGTCCATAACGTACTGCTTCTTTTGTCGCAAGAGTGACTCCCAGTAGAATTCCAATTCCAATAATCACTCCATACCACATAATATCAATTCCAAAAAGAGTGAGAAAGACATTATCTTGTGGCGGTGTAATATACGCCATCATCATGCTTCACGACAAATGGCGACGCCTGCGGATGCACCCAAACGTGATGCACCAGCTTCTACCATTTGAATGGCAGTTTCTCTGTTTCTAATGCCACCAGAAGCTTTCACAAGCGCTTTGTCACCAACCGTTTCTTTCATCAAGCGAACATCTTCTACTGTGGCTCCTCCAGTTGAAAATCCTGTAGATGTTTTTACAAAGTCCGCTCCTGCCTCTACAGCCAATGTACAGGCACGCTTTATTTCATCCTTAGTCAATAAACAGGTTTCAATAATTACTTTGAGTGTTTTATCGCCGATTGATTCTTTTACTCTTGCGATATCTTCCTGGACGTATGCGTCATCCCCCTCTTTTAGCGCTCCAATGGCTATGACCATATCAACTTCATCTGCCCCTTCTTCGGCGGCAGCTTTTGCTTCATAGGCCTTTACAGCAGTGGTTTGATATCCCAATGGAAATCCGATCACTGTACAAACCATGGGATTTTCTCCCTCCAACTGTTTCGCAGCAAGAGATACAAAGCGAGGTGGGATGCAAACGGATGCAAAATCAAATTCTTTCGCTTCATCACAAAGTTTGATGATTTCTTCTTGCGTAGTTTCTGGCTTTAATAGTGTGTGGTCAATCATTGTATTGAGTTTCATAACGTCTCCTTTGATCTAAAAATATACATGCTATGAGTAACAAGGCAGTGAAAACTCCAAATAAGACGAGAATACGCACAAAAATTTCAAAAAAGATTTTTTGTGGTAACATGCGTATCATCATGTCTGTCTCTGGATTCAGCAGCCACAAATCATTGGTAAATAAAAGTTCATGAAAGCGAATAAACGCTTCGTTAAATTGAGCTGACATCAAAAATCCTCCCACTGCAAACAGAACAATAAGAATTAAAGTAAAAATTGCTACCCATCGGTAAAAATGACTTTCTATCTTATTACCCCAATATGCGGTTAAAAATATTACGATGAGAGCAATGAACATGAGGGGAATCGTCAATACATAGAGAAAGCGCACGTCTTTCATATGCAATACTTCTCTCTCATTAAAATGCTTTTCGATTCTTCCTTCATCACCCAACTGGATATAGCGAATCAAATCTTTTGTAATGACGTCCAATTCTTCTTTTGTTTTTCCGATATATTCGTAATCTTGTTGTTCTTCTCGAAAGTTAGAAAAATATTGTACATTCGATGTGTTGATCCAAAGACTAATAAAGAGAGCGAAAATCACAAATGCGATGGAAAAAAAGAAGGCCAATGCCTTCCCTTTTACTCTTCGGTTGGTTCTAACCAATTGTGGTAGACCTCCTGAACATCATCGTTTTCTTCTAAAACATCAATAAGTTTTTCCATATTTTGACGGTTTTTCTCTTCTTTGATTTCCACTAAATTATGAGGAATAAAACTTAAGTCCAACTGAGCAAAGGAAGTGCCACCTTCTTGGAGCACTTGTGTAACAGAATGGAAATCTTCAACTGCTGTACGTACCTCAAAATACCCTTCTTCAATGAGTACATCTTCGGCGCCTGCCTCAATGGCTTCCATCATAAATTCTTCCTCGTCTTTTTCTTCTGCATCGACGACGAGAACCCCTTTTCGTTCAAATAAAAAAGTGACAGAACCCGTTTGCCCGAGATTACCACCGTATTTATCAAAGGCATGGCGCACATCGGGTGCAGTTCGATTCCTGTTGTCAGTGAGACATTGGACAATCACAGCAACACCTTCAGGACCATAGCCTTCATACCACACTTCTTCAAACTGTGTGTCACTTGATTCACCGGCAGCTTTTTTAATGGCTCGATCGATATTATCATTAGGCATGTTTTCTGCTTTTGCTTTTTCAATCGCCGCTTGCAGTGCCGCATTATACGATGGATCTGCTCCACCTTCTCGTACAGCAACGGTAATCATTCGGGATAATTTTGTAAAAATTTTCCCGCGTTTTGCGTCTTCTTTTCCTTTTTTATTCTTGATGGTTTTCCATTTGGAATGGCCAGCCATTAGCGCATCTCACTTTCTTTTACGGCACGATAGATACAATCCCCATTGAGATAATCCAATCCTAACTCTTCCGCTTTTGCAATGACATCTTTATCGACACTGCCTGGTTGAAAAAAGATATTGTTGAGTCCTAGTTCTTTCGCCTCTTCCAAAACGCGAATGCTCTGTTTGCGATTAATGACCATATCAATTGCATCCACTTTTACAGGAATCGCAGACAAAGTATGATACATCGTATCGTCATCAATCATATCGTAGTTGGGATTCACACCATAGACTTCATAGCCTGCGTCTTTGAGTGTTTTATATATCCGATATCCCCATTTTTCTTCCTTTTGTGTAGCGCCTACCACTGCCCACACTTTCTGTTTTAAAAATTCTTCTCTATTCATTTTCTTCTCCTTCGATTGGCTGTGTTCGCCATACAATTTCTTTTTGTATAACTTGGATTTTACCCTGCGATATCGATGCAAAATACGCTTCCCAGTCTTTTATGCACTCTTCTTCTGTGAGGAAAGTACAATGCACTTTATCGAGGAATGTGAGATTTACAATCTCTTTATTTTTTGATTTCAACTCGTGTTCCACTTGACCCCAGAGAGTATAATCAATCTCCACGAAGAGAGATTGAAGTGGTACCCGCATACAAATCCTAGCTTCGTCAACCGCTAAAGACGCTGCACGTCCGTAGGCTCTAGTGAGGCCCCCAGTGCCTAATAAAACACCACCGAAGTACCGTACGACAACCACTGCAGTTTTTGTAAGCCCTTGCCCTTCTAATACCCTTAAAATGGGAAGTCCCGCTGTTCCTTGCGGTTCTTTGTCATCATCGAAACGCTTGCATTGGTCCGAGAGTATCCACGCGCTACAATGATGTCTCGCTTGTGGATGCTCTTTTTTGATTGATGTAAGAAACTCTTGCGCTTCTTCTTCCGTTTGCACCCGTTTTGCGTATCCAATAAACGTTGATTTTTGAATTTCAAAGCTCGCTTCGCTGCTTTGATCTACAGTTTTATATGGCTTCATGTGCGATTCTCTTACCGAGTCGACCCAGTAGCGCTTCCGACGCATAAAAAGTTACTTGTACACAATCCGCTTCATATTGTATATCCTCTGGGGGGATTGTCGCAAGTTCTTTTTTTAATTCTTCAAAATCGTGATAACTGACTGCCCAAGTAACGGGTCCTTGGGGATAAATTGTTTGTTTCATATGCTCCATCAGGCGAAGAATATCCTCATCTTTTTTCGCGCTAATATATATTCTGTCTTTCCGACCAAAATTTTCATAGGCCACTTCTTTCGTTTGATCCATTTTATTCCAAAGGACAATTTTAAGTGTTTGTTCCACGCCTACATTTTTTAAGAGTGCATTGGTCGTTTCGACTTGGATTTCTTGCATGGGCGATGATGCGTCCATAATATGATAAATGACATCTGCTTCTTGTAAGACTTCTAATGTGGATTCAAAAGCTGCGACAAGTTCTGTCGGTAAATTGCTGACAAAACCAACAGTATCCATGAGAATACAGGGGGCACCTCCAGGTAATACCACCATACGATGAGCAGGGGTTAACGTTTCAAACAACCTGTTCTTCGCAGATACTTCTTTTCCTAAGGCAGAGAAGCTTTTCTGCAGGACTTGATTTAGTATGGTAGACTTTCCAACGTTCGTGTAGCCAACAAAAGCGACGATGGGAATTAAATTCCTGCTTCTTCTTTTCGCTTTCATGGACCGGGTATGGGCTTCTTGCTCCAACTGGCTCTTGATCGAAGCCATTTCTCTTTCAATGTGCCTTCTATCTGTTTCTAATTGTTGTTCTCCAGGGCCTCTTGTCCCAATTCCACCACCCAATCGCGATAAATAGGAACGATGGCCTTGTAGTCTTGGAAGCCGGTAGCTGAGCTGGGCGAGTTTGACCTGAAGCTTCCCTTCTTTATCGGAGGCTCTCTTGGCAAATATATCTAAGATCACATGGGTACGATCGATAATTTTGCAATCCATGGCATCTTCTAGATTTTTAATTTGAGAACCTGTTAATTGATGATTGAAGCAAACCGTTTCCGCCTCCAAATTTTTTACAAGATCTGCTACTTCAACTACTTTCCCACTCCCGATGAGGGTCGCTGGGTTATATTTATCGACTTTTTGCGTCACTACAGCGACGACATCTGCATCTGCTGCTTCAATGAGAAGGAGAAATTCTTGTTGCTGTTCGTCGAGCGTTCGATCATCATCTCTTGTATACACAAAAACTGCAATTACTTTTTCTTTCATCGATTCACCTACCTTTTTCTATTATACACGATACTTATTTTCACGTGCATTTGTTTCTATGCTATAATCGTAGTATCCGTAAAAGGAGGAAACTATGGCACATAAAAAAAGAAGACGAACAGCGGGAAGCGTATTTTTAAAAATCGTGAAAATCGCCATTCTCGTTGTACTTATCGTTGTTTTACTTGGTGTGGGAACTTTGGGAATCGCCACGATTAACATCGTTCAAAACGCACCCCCCATCAGCACCGACAATATGAATGCGATGCTGACAGAAAACTCAGTCATTGTCGACAAAAATGGGCAAACCTTAGAAATGATTCAAACCGAACAGTTCAGAAAAATTGTCGATATTGAAGAAATTCCTGACACCTTCATTAAAGCAGTCGTCGCGACAGAAGATGAGAGCTTCTATACCAATATTGGTGTGGATCCGAAAGGAATTGTCATGTCCGCCGTCGACAACTTTGTCGCAGGGGGAATTGTGCGAGGTGGTAGTACCATTACTCAACAGGTGGCAAAGCTCATGTATCTATCCGATGAACAAACTGTACAAAGAAAATTGATGGAAGCCTATATCGCCATTCAATTAACTGAGCAACTCCCCAAAGAGCAAATTCTTGAGGCCTACTTAAACCGAATATTTCTTGGCCAAGGAGCCTACGGGATTGAAGCTGCTGCACAAATCTATTTTTCAAAATCTGCTAAAGATCTAAATCTTGCTGAATCCGCAGCCCTAGCATCAGTCATCAACTCTCCATCGAATAACGCTCTATATAAGACAATTTCACCAGCGGCAGTCGAACCAGAGGATCGTGTCGTGGGCGATGTCATGATTGAAAACCAACGTTACGTTGCCATTTATAATGAAGAGCAAGAAGAGCGTGTCGCCTATGTTCTCAGTCGTATGATCGACCAAGGCTATATCACAGAAGCTGAACGTGATGAAGCTTTAGCCTACGATTTGTTCAGTGCTCTGAACCCACCGGAGCGCAAAGCAAATCAAGTAATATCTTATTTTAGCGACTTTGTCAAAGATCAAGTCGTTTAAAATTTAATGGCACAGCTCGGATATTCCTATGAAGAAGCAACCGATAAACTCTATAACGGTGGTTTAGTCATCACAGCGACGATTGATCTGGACAAGCAAGAACGTCTTGATACACTCTATGATGAATTTACCTCTCTTCTATTAGGAGATACATCCGGTTGGAATGAACCAGCATTTATTCGCTGGCGTTTATCTGATGGCGGAAATATTCTCAATAGCAATGGCAATATTATGTACTTTGCAAAAGAAAATCTCCTCTCTGAAGGCAATGAAATCTACTTTAGTCCAGATACTTACACCCTTAACGAAAATGGACTGACGATTCACTCAGAAAAAGTTGTCGCGAGAGATACAGTCATTGATTTTAGAGATTTCTACACCCGCAGTGAAGAAAACAATCTCATGACGCATCAAGTATCAGGGATCGAGTTTCCCGAAAACACCTACACGGCCAATGAAGACGGAAGTTTTACCATCACAAACGAATTTTTAGAAAATAACTCCGACTTCTATCGTACAAATGACGACGGTTATTTGTTTATATCACCAAATTTTTTCTATTTTGACGAAGTCGGTGTTCTTCAACCACAAGTTACTTCTGTGATTATGGACCATAATAATGGGCATATCCTCGCCATGCGTGGTGGACGTGGAACAACAGGGTCTAGTGTATTAAACCGCGCAACCCAATCCCCTCGTCACCCAGGCTCTACGATTAAACCTATAGCAACCTATTTACCAGCACTCGACAATGGTTACACCGCAGCAACTCCAATTGATGATGTTCCCTACTTCAACGAGTTAGGTGAACGTTGGCCAACAAACTGGGACTTCCGCTATGAAGGAATTGTCACCTTACGCGATTCGATTATCGCTTCGAAAAACGTAAATACAGTGCGTACATTAGAGAATGTAGGCATTAGTAAATCTAAATCCTATTTAGAAAAGTTCCATCTCATCGACCCAGAACATCCAGAAAGAGATAATTTCATCTCAAGAGACGAGGACCCGGCAGTCAACGATGAAAACTTGGCAGCCATGGGCTTAGGGGGTATGGTACGTGGCTTTACAAACTTAGAGATGACTGGAGCCTACGGTGCCATTGCCAATAATGGAACCTATATTGAACCCATCAGTTTCACGAAAATTGAAGATACACAAGGCCGACTCATTCTAGATAATCAACCAGAAACAACTGAAGTCGTTTCAGAACAAACGGCCTTTATCATGAAAGATATTCTCCAAGAGCTTACGAATTCCCGCGTTGTTCAACCAGCACAAGTAGAAAACATTGCAACTGCAG
>CAMDZK010000003.1 GCA_945910665.1 uncultured Peptostreptococcaceae bacterium | reverse complement strand
TCTTCGATGACCAAATTATGAGACAGTGGGTTTTGCAGTTCCTGCTCAAACATCCCTTGGGTCCATGGTCTAGTGAAGGCTTCTTTTTCAATTTCTAATAATGTGGGGATGTCTTCAATCGTCAATTCACGAATATCCATTAGGCATCCTTTTTGCGATTGCGTTCTGCTTGGCTCACGCCCACGTATTCTGGGAAGACGCTTCGCCAATCCCCATCGCCATCTTTTTGCGCTGTGCGCTGAGCGATAATTTCTGAAAGGGGTGAATCATCCAGTACAATGGCTTCTTTAATCTTTTCAGTGTATGGATCGTTTGAAAATAAAATGGGTTTTTCTAGGTTTAGATCAGAAAACTGGGCAATTTTTGCCTGCCCTTGGTCGTCATAGTAGACCCGGCCTCCGCGCGCATCGAGAAGGGGAGTACCCTCTTCTTTTGCAGCTTCTTTCATCGCTTCGAAAAGCCCAATACCAAAAACGGGAATACCAAGCATTTGTGCGAAACTTTTCATGGTCGTTACGCCAATGCGAAGCCCTGTAAAGGATCCAGGACCAATACATACACCCAGTCGGTCGATCGCAGTAAGGGCATATCCGCTTTCTTCTAACAGTCCGCTGATCATTGGAAGGAGGCCTTCATTATTTCTTTCTTCATAAGACTTTGTTGTGTAAGAATCTGTTTCCGTGTCCCATAGACTCACAGTGCTCACTTTTCTTGTCGTATCCAATGCGAGGATTTTCATGGCATTCTCCTAGCTAAACGTGGGTCAATTGTCATCGCACGTGTATTCTCTTCGTGGATGATGTCGATTTCGTATACATCGTCTGGTAAATAATAGTCCGCTTTTTCCGCCCATTCAATGAAGGTAATTGCGTTTTCTGGATAGAAATAGTCTTCGTAACCAATATCTTCTAACTCTTCCGGTGCTTCTAATCGATATAAATCGAGATGCCAGAGAGGAGGCGTTCCTTCATAATAGTTCACAAGGGAAAAAGTGGGACTTGTAACCCTTTCATGAATACCCATTGCTTTTGCGATGGCTTGCACAAAGGTCGTTTTTCCAGCCCCTAAATCCCCACGCAAAGAAAGAACATCTCCTGCTTGGAGGATGCCTGCAATGGTTTGGGCTACTTTTTTTAATTCATTGATTGTCGCGATTTCAAATTTCATAGTTTCACATCCTACGCTCTATTATAACGAAAAACAGGAAAAATAAAAGTGAATGGATTTTTGCACGTTGTGTAATATTCGTGTAAAAAACTTTTGAAAAAAACTTGCATTTTGAATGCGAAAGTACTATACTAGTATTTGTCATTGGCGGGGTGTAGCGCAGTCCGGTAGCGCACGTGGTTTGGGACCATGGGGCCGGGGGTTCGAATCCTCTCACCCCGACCAAAACACACTTTGAATTTCAAAGTGTGTTTTTTATTTGGTTAAATATATTTTTCAATACATTCAAGCAAGTTATCGTTCGTCTCTTCTGCCCAATAGGAGCTACAATCCTTCGTGCGGTTCAAAAATCCATGACTAAACAATTCTCTTCGTAGGAGAGCTGGATCATTAAATGTATGGGTTTGATAGAGAATCTCATTGACTTCAGTTTCTGTGTAAGTTTTGTCCGCATCAAATAAATGGCTAATCCAATAAAGAAAATACAGTTTCTTTTTATATTTGGCAGGCCATTTAGTCAGCCTTTGCTCCTCATTTAAAAATGTACGCAATTCATGAATGATGATATTCTTTTCTTCGTGCTTCATTTTTTCACCTCTTTTTACGATTATACCAAAATTTCTTGACAAAAATCGTATTCCCACATATACTAGAAGTATCTACAGGGGCAGGTGAAATTCCTTACCGGCGGTGATAGTCCGCGAGCCAATTTGGCCGATTCGGTGTAATTCCGAAACCGACAGTACAGTCTGGATGAAAGTAGATGTCATTTTGTATACATACGGTATATGAATCGACGCCCCGGTTATCGGGGCTTTTTTATTGCCCCTTACTACTAGGAGGTAAAATATGGAACGCAAACTGTATCCAACCCGTGTGCTGACCACGCACACCATCACAAAGGTAGGAGTTCTTTCTGCCATTTCGTTCATTCTCATGTTCTTTCAAGTGCCCATGCCCTTTGCGCCACCGTTCATGCAAGTGGATATTTCCGATGTCCCTGGCCTTATCGGCGCTTTTGCTATGGGACCGATTCCAGGAATGCTCATCGTATTGATGAAAAATATTCTGCATTTAATGATCGAAGGGACAAAAACGCAATTTGTCGGTGAACTTTCCAACTTTATCGTTGGATCGGCATTCGTCATGACAGCGTCCATCATCTACCATCGCAAAAAATCATTTAAAACAGCGATTATCGGTACGATTGTAGGCATACTCGTGATGAGCATCGTGGCAACATTGAGCAACTATTTCGTCGTCTTCCCACTGTATGCCGCAGCATTTGGTATGGATATCCCATCCCTCGTCGAAATGGGGGCATCGGTCAATGGTTTTGTCACAAGTTATGAAACGATGATGATTGCTGCGATCCTACCTTTTAATATCGTAAAAGGAACAATCGTGGGACTTGTCACCATGCTATTGTATAAACATGTGTCGCCCATTCTTCATAAAGGAAGAAGATAATTAAGAAAACCCTCGCTAAAAGCACCTGGCTCTCAGGTGCTTTTTATATAGCCGGAATGAGCACCTAAATATTTCTTTCATTTTCACAAAAAGGCTTTACCAATCTCTTTGATTTTGGTACTCTAAAGGGAGAGATGAAAGGGGTGTGTATATGAAAAAAAAGAGAGTGTTTTTCATTTTGACAGTTCTTGCTGCGATTCTTTTCGCGATCGTACTACTTCGCTCTTGCACAAAAGAAGAAATCGTAGAAACTCCAAATACGCTTTTATTAAAGGTGACACTCACTTCATCAAAAGGGTATACAGTAGCCAATGTTGTCAGCCACTTGCGCGTGCCCCATCATCGTGAAGTTTCCTTTACGATGGGAAATAATACGACGGTTTTAAAAGATGGCAATCCAATCGCTTGGCAAGATATACAAGCGGGGGATTTGGTGCTGGTTACGCAATACGAAATCATCGATGACCCAGAAATTCGTCCATCGGAGATGAAAAAGTATGGGGCGATTGAAGTGATTACACCGTAAACTCCCATCAGGGAGTTTTTTTATGAAAGGAGAGACCATGTTAACACGTGTTGAAGAAATTTTAGAAGATATCCTGTGTCTGCATTCCCCCAGTAAACAAGAGGGAAAAGTGACAGAATACATCATTGGGTTTTTAGAAAATATTGGAGCCGAGGTTTATTTAGACCATAATCAAAAAGCCTATGGAGGCGATTCTCCCACGATTTTTGCTCGCATCAAAGGGGATGAAAGCAAAGAAGGTATTACACTAAACGCCCACACGGATGTGGTGCCCCCAAATGAAGGATTAAAAATTATAAAAGAAGAGAGTATTTGGCGTACCGATGGAACCACGACTCTTGGCGGCGACGATAAAGCAGGGGTTGCTACAATGCTGTTTTTAGCAGAACACTATGCAAAAAAAGACGAGAAACACCCTGATTTGTACTTTATTTTTACGGCTGGCGAAGAGCAAGGAATGCTTGGTGCGAGAAATATTCAGTGGAATGAAGTCCGTAAACACATGGAACCTGCAAAACGCATGGTGATTTTGGATAGTGGTGGCGATGCTGGAAAAGTAGCTTACCAAGCGCCTGGATGCTATCTATATGATGTAACCGTCCGTGGGAAAAAAGCCCATGCGGGAATTGAGCCAGAAAAGGGGAGCAACGCGATTGTAAAAGCAGCAAAAGTGCTTGCTGAACTTCCTTTTGGACGAATTGACCATGAAACCACATCCAATACATCCATGATGACCAGTGACTTTCCAAGCAATGTGGTGCCAGATGTATGCCGGTTTACTGGAGAAGTACGTTCCCACAATATGGAGAAATTAGATAATTATTTGAAAGAATTAGACAGCTTATTGGAAAAATACGCAGAGGATTATTCCTTAGAGACAGAACTAGACTATCCACCTCTTGTCCAAAAAGATGGCGGTGTCCTTGTTGATGCACTCATATCTTCCTATAGAGCCATGGGAATTGAAGGGCAAGGCGAAATCATCGGCGGAGGCTCGGATGGGAACTTCTTCTCCCAAGAAGGATTTGATGTGGCTGTACTCAGTGTTGGGATGGAAAAGGTGCATACAACAGAAGAGTACTTACGTCTAGATGTTATGAAACAAACGATGCAAGCCCTTATGCATTTCATTGAAAACTAAAAAGAGGCGTGGGTTACCACACCTCTTTTTCTATGCCTTGCGTTCTTTTCTTTTAAAAAGATTGAGAAGCATATTGATTTCAAATAGTATACAGTGCATGAATCTGGAGTTTGTAAAGGGGGAGAGTACTTCTCCAAATATGAACAAAAAAGGCACTGCCAACAAGAGAAAAAAACTTGTAGCTGTTTCAGTAGTCGTTTCCGTTTGTGCTACTTCTGTTTTTGTAGCGTCCGTTGTGGCTTGTGTAGTTGCTGTATTCGTAGAACATCCTACAAAGACAACAAGTGCTACAACTAAAAGAAGCCAACGAAATGATGGTTTCATTGATATTCCTGCTAATTCTTGATGTGGTGTATTATACGACTCATTGGAGATGTTTAAATTAAAAATCGATAGACATTTTTTCTGTAGTTCATAAGAAAAGAAAATACACTCGAGTAAAGAACTTTGTTTCATTAATACTTACAAAGTTTTTGTTCAATTAACGCAACATTGTGAAATTAATTATAAAAAAGAATTGCATATGATAGCAATTTGATGTAAACTACATTATAGAGTGAAAACTCATGGGATGCGCCTGCCGTTTTATATGTCGGGTGCGTTTTTTTGTTCTGAAGCCTTTTTCTAACATGGTATAATAAGAGAAAGGGGGGACATCTATGAATCCAAATGCAAAAAATGGAATGGTTCGCTTATGGACCAGACAAGATATCCGTTCGCTAGCGAGCTTGGAACGAAGGGGTAGGTTTTACACGCACGAAAATTTTTTACGAGAAAAATTCGGAGATATCGCTCCTTATTTTATGAAATTGTATCGTTGGTTCTCCGAAGAAGCACAAAAGGTAGTACCAGCACCAAACGATGTCACGTATCCTATTTGGTGTTCGGTTGCTCGAGAATTTATGCTTTTGCCAGTGGAAAATGAGGTGTCTTTTGAAATACACATCCCAGAAGATCGTGTCCTCTACTTTGATAGTATCCGGTGGGATTTCGTTCTCAATCATATGTATATCCCTTCAGACCCAGATGATGAAAAAGCGTACTTAAATCATTTGGAACAATTGGGAATCAAAAATCGGACGCGTTTTATCGATGGACGAGAAGGAGCACTTTTCCCCCAAGAAAAGCAGCGTGTTCTCGAAAGCTGGCCAAGGGTTTTTGAAGTACCAACGTGGGATAAATTTCGCATCCAAGCAAATCTATGGGAAATCTTTTCTGAAGATGTAGTCACTGTGTTTACCGTGCAAGGAGAAATGCCTTTAGAAGAGGCGATTACCCGTTTTCGTGCAGGAGGAGGAATCATTCGATGACAGAATTTAGTTTTGAAACCTATAAAGATACCTTGATGGGGCCAGACTCCTATTTATTGACGATGACATTAGCCGATTGTGTCCCTCTGAAAGAAAACGCCCGCATTTTAGATTTAGCCAGTGGGAAGGGGCTTAGCTCCATCGCCTTGGCGCACAAATATCCAAAAGCACAAATTTTCTCGGTCGATCCTTGGATCAGCCCCAGAAGAAATGACACGCGCTTTCGTGAACATGGGTTATCGAATCGCATTATTCCCTTATGGGGCAGGGCAGAAGATCTGCCCTTTGCCTATTTTTACTTTGATGCTATTTTTTGCATTGACGCATTCCATATTTTTGGGAAAAAGCGCAACTTTCTCGATGACAAAATCGTTCATTTTTTAAAAAAAGACGGTTATTTAGCGTTGATGATGCCTGGTTTCACAGAAGAATTTATCTCCTTGCCTGAACCATTACAGCCTTTCCCCATTCAAGACTTAGATTTTTATGCTTTTCAAGAATGGACGCAACTTTTTCGTGAATCGAAATTTATGACCATTCATAAATCATTTACCTTTAATTGTCATGAACAAGCGTGGACGCACTGGTTAGAATCCGGACATCCAGCAGCGGTAAAAGACCGCTCGCTTTACGAGCAAGGGAAAAAATACATCAATTCCCTTGGATTTGTTTTACAAAAAGAAGTCCATCAAGAGTTTCAAATCTTAGATGGCGCTAGAAAATAAAGAAAGAAGGATGATATGGAAGGACAGCAGACCACAAAAGCCGGTCTCTTTCGACGATTTATACCGTACCTAACAAGGTACAAAAAAATATTATTTTTAGATTTATTTTGCGCAGGGCTAACCACTGCAACGGATTTAGTACTTCCTTTAATTTTACGTACACTGACAAATGCAGGGTTAGGCATAGATGGTGCCACACTGACGACGCGCATCGTATTCCAGTTAGCTGGCATCTATTTAGTGCTTCGCATCATTCAATTGTTTGCCCAATATTACATGGCCAACATGGGTCACGTCATGGGTGCGAGAATTGAAACCGACATGCGACGCGATGTCTTTTCTCATTTAACAGAACTTTCTGTTTCCTATTTTAACGAGACAAAAGTGGGACAAATTATGGCGCGTATCACCTCCGACTTAAATGACGTGACGGAATTTGCCCACCATGTACCCGAGGAATTTTTCATCGGTGGGGTAAAAGCGATTATCTCATTTATCATTCTGCTGCATTTAAACGTTCCCCTTACGCTTATCCTCTTTGCGATGATTCCCCTCATGATTTATTTTTCTAGTCGTTACAATCGCAAAATGCGAGATGCTTTTAAAGAACAGCGTCATCATATAGGGGAACTGAACGCCGATATTGAAGATACTCTTTTAGGTGTACGCGTGGTAAAGTCTTTTGCAGCAGAAGACCATGAACGCGAACAATTCGAAGAAGGCAACTTGACCTTTTTCCGCATAAAAGAAAAAAGCTACCGTTACATGGCAGCTTTTCATACAGTTACAGGACTTTTTGACGGGCTTATGTATCTGATTGTCATCTTAGGTGGTGGAATTTTCCTCCTCCGCGGATGGATTCAACCCGGAGATTTAGTGGCCTATATCCTCTATGTTACGACAATGCTTGCAACGGTGCGAAGAATCGTCACCTTTATGGAACAATTCCAAAGAGGTATGACAGGGATTGACCGATTCTTTGAAATCATGGATACAGATATTGAAATTTTCGATGAACCCGATGCCCTCGCACCAGACATTCAAGGCGCCATTGCCCTTGAAAATGTTGGTTTTACGTATCCCAATGAAACGGCAAAGGTATTGGATAATGTGAACATCAATATTCCAATTGGAGCCAATGTGGCTTTAGTTGGACCTTCTGGGGGTGGAAAGACAACGTTAAGTAATCTCATTCCCCGCTTTTACGATGTTACAGAAGGACGCATTACCATTGATGGCATCGATATTCGCGACATTCGCATCAAAACATTACGAGAAAATATTGGGATGGTACAACAAGATGTGTATTTGTTCTCCGGAACCATCTTGGAGAACATTCGCTACGGACAACCTGATGCAACAAGGGAACAAGTAGAAGAAGCGGCGCGTTTAGCTGGCGCCTATGGATTTATCACAGCCTTCCCCAATGGTTTTGATACCTATGTAGGAGAACGAGGCATTAAATTATCCGGTGGACAAAAACAGAGAATTTCTATAGCCCGCGTCTTCTTGAAAAATCCGCCCATTCTTCTGTTAGATGAAGCAACCTCTGCCCTTGATAATCAGAGCGAACGCTATATCCAACGGTCCTTAGAAGAACTGTCGGAAGGAAGGACAACCTTAACCATTGCCCACAGACTGACGACGATTCAAAATGCAGACACCATTTTGGTCTTAACGGAAGAAGGGCTTGTGGAACAAGGCACCCATGAAGAGCTTCTCGCGAAACATGGTGTGTATTATGATTTATATACCGATAGTTTAGCAAGCTAAAAGGAGTCGAATCATCGACTCCTTTTCAATTTCTTATTCGATTTGCCTTGTTGTATTGTCTGATGTATTCGTAGATCGTGATATCCTTTTCTTCAGCAGATGCACCTCTGTTTGTAATGATTACATGGGTTGCGGCAATATGTGCACCTAATAAAAATATGATCGACGATAAATACAACCACACGAGGAGAACAATGACTCCCCCTAAACTGCCATACGTGT
The DNA here is from genome assembly GCA_945910665.1 of uncultured Peptostreptococcaceae bacterium. Taxonomy (GTDB): domain Bacteria; phylum Bacillota; class Clostridia; order Tissierellales; family Peptoniphilaceae; genus JAAYQA01. The sequence goes on along the minus strand of CAMDZK010000003.1, from coordinate 8,417 downwards.
TGGCGTAATTCGCAAAGTTATTGACATAAATAGAGAAAGCCCAAGAAGCCAACAACCATCCAACGGAGGCGAAGATTGCCCCGAAAAGTGCAGCTTTAAAACGAATGCGATTTTCTTTTTTAAATCCGGGTGCATATCGATAAATGACCATAAAGCCCAAGATTAGAATGCCTAAAGGAATCAGCTGGCGAATCCAACCCCACGCCGTAGAAATGATCGGGTTTTCACCGATAAATTGGAAGATAAAGCGTAAGATGGCATCTCCAAAAATAGGGCCAACCATCACGGCAATAATCATCGTGGCAAGAAGCAGCGTAAAGACGACAGCAAGTGCCCGTTTTACAAAGAAGCTTCGATGCTCATCGATATCAAAAGCGCGATTCATCAGTTTCATCGCTTGCATCATCGCATTGGAACCTGACCATAACGCCAACAATAAAGAGAATGACAACACAGCACCGCTTCTTGAATTCACTAAGTCTTCGAGGATCGGTCCCACAATATCCGACGCGGAGTCTGGTAAGATTGCGAGTAAGTCCGTCATAAGATTACTCTGAATGAGCGGAGTAAAAGAGAGGACACTTAGCAAGAAGATGAGGAAGGGGAACATACTCAAAAATAAATAGTAGGCGAGTGTTGCTCCTGCTTGGATCACTTCGTCTTCTCCAATACGACGTACGAGTTCTGAAATAAATTGTACAAAAGTGTTATTTTGATGTTTCGTTTGTAGTTTCTGTATAAATCCCACAAAACCCTCCTATTCTTCTTTTAGATACTTCGTAAACCAAGAGACGATTTCTTCTAGTCGTTTGATACGCGACTGAGGTTTACCCGAACGGGAGAGCTCATGATTTTCACCGTGGAAGACAACCATGCGTGTAGGTACATCAAAATATCGAAGGGCAGTATACATTTGAAGTCCTTCTGGTAACCAGCAGCGATAATCTTCGTCACTGTGTAAAAAGAGCGTCGGTGTTTTTACTTGATTTGCCTACCGAACCGGTGACTTTTCCCACAAAAGGTCAGGATTAGACCAAGGGTCTGCAGTGATTTGATCGGTGGCAAAATAGTATCCAATGTCAGAATTTCCAAAGAAACTCACCCAGTTGCTAATGGAACGTTGGGAACAGGCAGCCTTAAATCGGTCGGTATGCCCGATAATCCAGTTCGTCATAAAACCACCATAGGAACCGCCCATCACCCCAAGCTTTTCTTCGTTTGCATCTGGGCATTTTTCTAAAAATGCGTCGGTTGCTGCCATCAAATCATCATAGTCAATTGTGCCGTATTTGCCGCGAATATCCATAAATTCGCGGCCGTAGCCATCTGAACCGTGGGGATTCGTGAAAAAGACATAGAATCCAACCTGTGCCAGTACTTGCATTTCATGAATTAAAGCGTCGCCATAGACGGTTTTTGGACCACCGTGAATGAGTAAAAGTGCAGGGTATTTTCTCCCCTCTTCTTTGTGAGGTGCAATAAAAAATCCAGTTTTCTCTTTCCCTCTTGTCGTGAAGGTGAAGGTCTCAATAGGGAAGGTTTCTTTTGTGGGGTTGTGTGAAGTGAGGGCTTTTCCTTCTTGGCCATATAATTCTTGCCCTCGCATATTGTGTAGTCCTAAAGTATAAAAAGTCTCGTTTAATACATCAAAATCATCTACACTTCCATCCTGATGTGTTAAGACCTCCATATTTCCCTCTTTATCGTAACGAATGAGCACACCATTGTGTTCTTTGGTTACGATGGCGTAGAGAAATTCACCATCTACTTTCATGAATCGACCGCCGCCATAACGCAAATCGCTTCCCACGGTGCTTCCATAATCGAGCTCATAGTCTGCATCGAAAAGGCGCGACGCGTCATTGCCGTCCACGCGATACAAGTCTCCCAGTTCGTTCAAGCCTTGTCGGTTGGATTGATGGGCGGAAATGATAATGTCATCCCCCCAGAAAAAGGCCGTTTGAATTCTTCCTTTTTCAAAAGGTTCAAAAAGTTCATACTCCATCGTTTGAAGATCTAATACTGCATACTTGTTGTGGAGTGGCATTGTTTTTTCAATCGTTCGACAGACAAAAAGAGCTTTTGTTTTATCCTCGTTCAACTGGAATTCTTGCACGCCAATGTCTTTTCCTGTAATGGGTGTTAAACCTTTTGATGTTTCGTCGTAAAGGTAGAGTTGAGGAACTTTTTGATCGACATATCCTCTTCCGTTAAACCAATAGGGAAGTTCTTCAAAGGCGCTCCAGTCTTTTGCATGGGGGTCGTCTTCTTTTTGTTTTTCTAGTGTTTCTTTCTTTTGGGCACTCGTTAAGAGAATAAATGTACCATTGCCTAGTGGATGTACTTCTGCGTCAGAAAAAGGGAGCGTAAAGGCCAGTTCTGCCTCACCCCCATAAGGACTAATGCGATAGTATTCTTGGGAGAAGGATTCTTTGTCTTCATTTCTTCCAGAAGAAAATAAAATCGAACTCTCATTTTCCCATTGGGCACCGTTATCCGTGGGGCCTGCCGTAAGGGGAATGCTTTGATGATGCTCCGTATCGTATAAGTATATGCGGTGATCATATCGATTTTTTTTTAGATTCGCTGTAGTCAAAGTATAAATGAGTTTTTTTCCAGAGGGACTTAATTGTAGATTCGATAAAAAATTAAATTTCTCCAGGGATTTTGGAGTCCATTCCATAAAATCACGTCCTTTCTTTTCTATATTTGTACCCGTTACAATAAAAAAAGAACGCATCATTCGACGGGTTCTTTCATTGAATTATAGGCATCCGGGTTGTCATCATAAATGGCGTGAATTTTTTCTCTGAGAATCAAAAGAAGTTCTGCAATTCGTTCAATATGATACGAATAAATATCATCGTACAAGTCATGACTGGATATGGACTGGTGTGTGCGAATATCTGGCATAATGCGACGAACCTTTTTTAATGCCCGTCTTGAAAGCACGCTGTTGTCATTGCTCGCACCAACGACCGTCATATGGCTCACCACTTGAAATAAAAGACGATTGACTTCTTCCAAATGAGCCAGCTCTTTTTCTTTGACAAGTTGCACCTTATATTGATTGGTTAAAGCGTTGTATTCTTTGTCGACACGAACTAACTCTTCTTGAATGAGACGGATTTCAATTTCCTCTTCATCTTCGATGAATTCTCTAAATTCTATAAACAAGTCCCGCTCAATCGAGGCATACGATTCAAAAATCCACCGCAAGGGATGTGGAGGAAACACAAACCAATTGACTAAACTTCCCACGGCAATTCCAATAAATGTATCCAAAGTACGGTTCACAGCATATACGAGAGCATTGCGATCTCCCACATCTACGAGAATTACAAGCATAACCATACAACCTAAAGTGATGCTTCCTTTCCAATCGAAAATATTACAAATTAGAATAATGACGATCGTCCCCAGGCCGATGGTAAAATAGTTGGTGAAACCACTCCAACTGATGATACATGCGACGATCGCTCCTGTAATCGTTGCCAACAAGCGGTTCTTCCCCTGATCTAAGGAGCTGAATAAACTACTTTGCATCACGACAATCGCAGAGAAGCCAGCCATCAAGGGCTGTTGCAAATTGACAAGTCTTCCAATCATCAGCGATAAGACCACAGCAATCGCCGTCTTTAATGTGCGCTTGCCGATGCGTACATCGCGCATAAAAACCTCCAATACTAAAGCTTAAACAAGCAAATCTAATTAAAATTCAATTGATTTTTGTACTAAAAAACCAAAAACAAAGTTATCCACAGTTTTTTGGCCCAAATCCTCGTTTTCCACAAATTTACCCACATTATCCACAATGGATATTTATAGGAATTGTGCATACACTGTTAATTATACTATCATATCATGAATGGAGAGTCTTCGTCATGATAAAAGTTTAAAAGTGAATGTAAATAGTTTGTAAAAAGAAGGGTATATAAAAGATATAAGAGAGAAGGTTTTTTTCTCTCGAAAAAATAAAGGAGGAAGAATAATGAAACTCCATTATGTAGGAAAAAACATCGATATCACGGATTCTCTTCGTGAAGTGGCAGACAAAAAGTACGGACGACTCTCTAAATATTTTCAAAATGATTTAGATGGCAAAGTGACTTTCTCTGCTGAAAAAGATCGTCGGATTGCAGAAGTTACAATTAGACTCCCAGGAACGATTTTACGCTCCGAGCAATCTTCAGATGATTTGTACACATCCATCGACCGCACTGTCGACGCCCTCGAATCCCAAATTCGTAAATACAAAACAAAACTCCAAAAGCGTCACAGTCACGACCAATCGATTCGCTTCGATAACATTGAAACATACGAAACAGAAACTGTGGAAAAAGCAGACGAAGACAAACGAATCGTAAAGACAAAACGTTTTGATTTAAAACCTATGATGCCAGAAGAAGCCGCCATGCAGATGGAACTTTTAGGACATAACTTCTTCGTATACAGAGATGGAGAATCCGACGAAGTCCACGTCATTTACAAACGAAACGACGGAAATTACGGACTCATAGAAGCAGAGTAGAAATAACCAGCAGCGATGCTGGTTTTTTTGTGCAAAAATTGTGTCAAATCCCTTGAAGTGATACAATAAAAGGTGGATTCACACGCGTTAGAACACGAAACAATCAGGAGATGGAATGTGAGTATATTCAAGAAAATTTTTGGCGACTCATCATCGCGAGAAATAAAGAAAATAAAACCCCTCGTCAACGCAGTTATAGATTACGAAAAAACGATGGAAAAGCTGTCCGATGACGAGTTAGCACAAAAAACAATCGAATTTAAAGAGCGCTTTCAAAAAGGAGAAACCTTAGATGAGCTCCTTCCCGAAGCTTTTGCCGTCGTACGAGAAGCGGCATTTCGCGTCCTTGGCATGAAACACTACCCCGTGCAAATTATGGGTGGGATTATCCTTCACCAAGGAAGAATTGCGGAGATGCGCACAGGGGAAGGAAAAACATTAGTTGCAACGCTCCCTGCCTATTTAAATGCCATTGAAGGAAAAGGCGTCCATATCGTCACCGTCAACGACTACTTAGCCCAACGGGACCGAGATTGGATGGGAAAAATCTTCGAATTTCTAGGCATGAGCGTGGGCTGTATTTTGTATGGCCTCGATAAAGAAGAAAGAAAAGAAAACTACGCGGCAGATATTACCTATGGAACGAACAACCAGTTCGGTTTCGACTATTTGCGCGACAACATGGTCATTTATAAAAAAGATGCAGTGCAACGAGATTTGCATTATGCCATCGTCGATGAGGTGGACTCCATCTTGGTGGATGAGGCGAGAACGCCACTGATTATCTCCGGCGAAGGAGATAAATCCACCGATATGTACACCCAAGCGGACCGCTTTGTGTCCAATTTGACCGGTCGTATTTTAGACCCCAATGAAAAGACAGACATTTTTGACCGAGAATTGAAAGAAGAAACGGTGGACTATGTTTTAGACGAAAAGAGAAAAACCGCTTCCCTCACAGAAATTGGAACAGGAAAAGCGGAGAAATTTTTTGGTGTTGAAAACTTATCTGACCCCAACAATATGGAAATTGCCCATCACGTCAACCAAGCTTTGAAAGCGCGCTATGGAATGCATCGAGATATTGACTACGTGGTGAAGGACGATGAAGTCTTAATCGTCGATGAATTCACGGGCCGTATCATGGAAGGTCGTCGTTATTCTGATGGATTGCATCAAGCAATTGAAGCAAAAGAGCGAGTCAATGTAAAAAGCGAATCCAAAACACTAGCGACGATTACGTTTCAAAACTACTTCCGCATGTACGAAAAACTGGCTGGTATGACCGGTACAGCAAAGACGGAAGAAGAAGAGTTTAGAGAAATCTACAACATGGACGTTATCGAAATCCCCACCAACAAAGAAGTGCAACGTGTGGATAACGAAGACCAAGTGTATACCTCCGATGAAGGAAAATTCAAAGGAATTGTCGATGAAATCAAACGCATTCACGAAACCGGACAACCAATCCTCGTGGGTACAATTACCATCGAAAACTCAGAAAAACTATCAGGCATGCTCAAGCGTGCAGGCGTAAAGCACGACGTATTAAATGCCAAGCAACACGAACGAGAGGCGGAAATTGTCGCTCAAGCTGGTCGTTTTGGTGCTGTGACCATCGCTACCAACATGGCCGGACGTGGTACGGACATTATCTTAGGCGGTAACCCCGAACACATGGCCAAAGCAGAAATGAAAAAACGGGGCTATGAAAAAGAGACCATCGATCAAGTGGATACCTTTAATGCAACAGACGACCACGACATTCTCGCAGCTCGTGCGATTTTCCAAGAGTTACTCAAGAAATTTAAAGTTGAAACGGACGCTGAAGCAAAACGCGTCGTCGAAGTCGGTGGACTGTGCATTATTGGTACAGAACGCCACGAGTCGCGCCGTATCGACAATCAGCTTCGCGGACGTTCCGGACGTCAAGGCGACCCAGGTTCTTCTCGCTTCTTTATCTCTCTCACAGACGATTTAATGCGTCTGTTTGGCGGAGAAAACGCCCAACGTATGATTGCAAAATACGCGGGCGATGAAGTGATTGAAGGGGGCATGCTGACAAGTGTCATTGAACGTGCCCAAAAGAAAGTCGAGTCCAACAATTTCTCCATTCGTAAACACGTCCTCCAATACGACGATGTCATGAATAAGCAAAGAAAAGTCATCTACGAAGAAAGACGCAGAGTTTTAGATGGCGAAAACATGTACGAAAGTATCATGGGAATGCTTGAAGGTGTTGTGGAACATACGGTGGAACAATATACCAACGGTTCTGACAATACATCTGACTGGAATACAGAAGGGCTTTCCTTCTATTTACAAGGAAGTGTGTTGTCGAAAGAATTAGGTGACGTATCGAGCTTCACTGGCAATTCTCGAAACGAGCTTGTCGCCTTTATTTTAGAAAGAGCCAAAGCCTTCTACGCAGAACGGGAACGCCATATTGGCGAAGAGGCCATGCGTGAAATTGAGCGCGTCATCATGCTCCGCGTCGTCGACCAAAAGTGGATGGACCACATTGACGCAATGGATCAGCTACGTCAAGGAATTGGCATCCGCGCCTATGGACAAGAAGACCCCGTGCGCGCCTTTGCCAATGAAGGCTATCAAATGTTTGAAGAGATGAACGCGAGCATCCAAGAAGATACACTCAAATATTTGTTCAATTTGTCCTTTGATACGAAAAAAGTGGAAAGAAAATCCCAACAACAAGGCATTGAACAAGGACCGAACCAAAACACGGGAGAAAAACAGCAAACCGTGGTCAAAGGAAAGAAAATTGGGCCTAATGACCCCTGCCCTTGTGGTAGCGGCAAAAAATATAAGAAATGCCACGGTAAATTAGCATAAGGAGCACTATGGAAAATTTATACGAATATAAAGCGTCATTTGAAGAGTACAAGAAGCAATTAACCGAGTTAGGAGAGTCTCTTTGACATCCCTCGACTGGAACAAAATAAAGAAGAATTAGAAAAAACGACGACAGAAGCGGGATTTTGGGACGATGTAGAATCGGCCCAAAAGACCATCGGCGAATTGCAAGCCCTAAAAAGTGTGGTCGACTCTTTTCACGAAGCGATGGAGCAAGTGGAAGAAGGAGCGCTTCTCATCGAGCTCATGGAAGAAGAGGGAACGTACGACTATATTAAAGAAGTCAAAGGCCATTTAGAGGCTTTGGATGCGCAATTTGAAGCCCTCAGTTTGAAATTGCTTTTAAATGGAGAACACGATGCCAATGCAGCTATTGTGTCCATCCACGCGGGAGCGGGCGGGCTGGAAGCACAAGACTGGGCAGAAATGCTTTACCGCATGTATTCTCGCTTCACACAAGACGAAGGCTATACATTCAAAGAACTAGACTCCAACTACGACACAGAAGGTGGGTTAAAGTCCGTCACATTTTCTGTGCAAGGGGCCTATGCCTATGGAAATTTAAAAGGCGAAAAGGGCGTTCACCGCTTGGTGCGCATCTCTCCCTTTGATACATCGGGAAGGCGCCACACATCCTTTGCCAGCGTCGATGTGTTTCCAGAATTAGATGATATTGGAGAGATTGAAATCGATGCAAAGGACTTAAAAATCGACACGTACAGGGCTTCAGGAGCTGGCGGTCAACACGTCAACACGACGGATTCTGCCGTGCGCATCCAACATATTCCTACAGGAATCGTCGTCCAATCCCAAAATGAACGCAGTCAGCACTTAAACAGGGATTCCGCCATGAAAATGCTCGTGGCAAAACTCATTCAAATCAAAGAAGAAGAACAAAAAGAAAAAATTGAAGACAGTCAAGGCAGTTATTCACAAATAGCCTGGGGGTCACAAATTAGATCCTATGTTTTCCACCCTTATTCTATGGTGAAAGACCATCGCACCAATGAAG
>CAMDZK010000002.1 GCA_945910665.1 uncultured Peptostreptococcaceae bacterium | reverse complement strand
CCCACTGGGCTTCCCCCTTGGTTTGCGGTATAGATTGTTTGCACCATGTCGCCGTTTCCTTCGCCTTCGACGAATTCATCTGCATCCGGGTAGGCCGCTTGTACTGCTGCCATTTGAACTTCCGCTGGATCTTCGGCGACCACTTCACCTGTCACCATTCCCATGGCTGCAAAAGCTTCGTCTACACTTGAAGATATGGCTCCTGTTGTTACGGTAGCACCGCTGATGCCTTGAATTTCTGAGCCTGCAGTTGCACCCACAGTTCCCGCTTCAAATTCTGGCTCTGCTGCTTTAGCACCGAAACCTGGAGTTTCTCCGTGGGACATCATTTTAAAACCAGTGATCGCTTTATTTGCAGTATCAATTCCTGTAATATAGTTGAACTCTCCCCCATAACCAGATCCAAGCATATCGAGGACATATCCTATTTGTTCAGAACCTTTCATGGCATTATAGATATTGACGACTTTTTCATTACTCGCTTGGATTTCTCCTAATTTTGCTTCGTCAATGGGTTCAAAGTTATCTGCATCTGGGAATACAACGCCAAGAGAGTCTGCTAATTCTTGCGCTTGTCTGTCTGCAATAATAACGGATGTAATGCTATTCGCATAGGCTAAAATTCCAGCGGTGACAGCCGCAAAGAGAAATAGAATAACGCCTAATTTAATTGTTTCTTTCATTATTTCACGCTCCCAAATACTTTCGAGGCAGTGAATTTATCAATCATAGGTGTTGCAACGTTCATAAGTAAAATCGCATAAGAAACCCCTTCAGGGTTTGCACCGTATTGACGAATCAATGCCGTCATAAGTCCTGCACCCAAAGCAAAAATAATTTGTCCTTTTGCTGTGAGTGGAGAAGAACTGTAGTCTGTCGCCATGAAAATCGCACCGAGTAACAATCCACCAGAAAGAAGTTGAGGGAGGATTGTGTTTCCTTCCGCACCAAAGACAAAGAGAAAAATCGCAGTAGATGCAATGTATACGAGAGGAATACGGATGCTAATGACTTTTCTAAGAATTAAGTACGCGCCACCAATCAGGAGGGCTAAAGAACATACTTCTCCAATAGTTCCTGGCATTTTTCCTAAAAGTAAATCCATTAAAGGAGGGAATTCTCCACTTGCAAGAGGTGTTGCAGCGGATACGCCATCTGTGAACGGTTGTGTAAAGTTGTTCATTTGTGTTGGCCAAGATGTAAGTAAAACAGCTCTTGCTGCGAGTGCTGGGTTCACCCAGTTATGTCCAAGTCCTCCAAACAATTGCTTTGCAATGACGATTGCAAAGATCGAACCAAAGACTGGTAAATACCATGGTGCAGAAGCAGGGATGTTCATCGCAACTAAGAGACCTGTAACAACAGCAGAAAGATCTGAAATTGTCACCTCTTTTTTACGAACTTTTTGGAAAATTGCCTCTGATAGAACAGCTGAAACCACTGAAAGAGCAATGATCATTGCCGCATTGATTCCAAAATAGTAAATGCCGACAATCGCCGCTGGGACGAGTGCAATAATGACATCGAGCATAATGCGCCCAACATTGTCTGTCGAACGAATATGCGGAGACGACGACACAGTCAGCATATTTTCAATACTTGTTTTTGTTTGATCCATACTATCCTCCTACGCTCTTTTTTCTTTTGCGCGGATTTCGCGTTTTGCTAAGCGAATATTTTCGACCAACGGACGTTTCGCTGGGCAAATAAATGAACAGGAACCACATTCAACACAATCAAGGGCGTGGTATTTTGCAGCCATTTCAAAGTTTTGACGTTCTGTATATTTCGCAATATTCACAGGTTGTAGATGAACAGGGCATGCATCTACACAGCGTCCACAGTTGATACAATTGGTTGGTTTTGGAAGTTTTGCTGCCTCTTCTGATAAACAGAGAAGTCCACCCATTCCTTTCAAGGTATACATATGAAGAGAAGGTTGCGCAATTCCCATCATAGGACCACCAGCGATAATCTTGCCAGGTGTTTTCATAAAACCACCCGCTTGTTCGATGACTTCTTCAATGGGAGTTCCCATACGCACACGAATATTGCAAGGACTCTTTACTGCGTCACCGGTGACAGTAATCACGCGTTCGTAGAGAGGTTTGCCAAGGTACACTGCGTCGTACATGGCAATGGCTGTGCTCACGTTTTGCACAACGACCCCAACATCTAAAGGAAGACCACCGGCAGGAACTTGACGGTCTAAAAGAGCGTCGATAATTCTTTTCTCATCGCCTTGTGGATATTTTGTTTTGAACACGGCAACGTCAATGTCCGTTCCTTTTGCTGCCTCTTTTATTTTTCCAATGGCATTTGGTTTATTGTCTTCAATTGCAATATAACCTTTACTTGCACTTAACGCCTTCATCAATGCCTGCAGTGCTTTTACGATTTTTTCTGGTGCTTCTTCCATTTGCAGTTGGTCTGCTGTCAAATAAGGTTCACACTCAGCACCGTTAATAATCACTGTATCGATAGGTTTGTCTGCTGGTGGAGAAATTTTTACATGGGCAGGAAAAGAAGCCCCACCTAAACCAGTGATGCCAGCATTTTTTATTTTTGCGATAATTTCTTCCGGTGTGAAGGAATCAAGAGAATTGATTTCTTCTATGTATGCTTTTTCTTCTGATCCATCGCCTTCAATGACAACCGCTTTTACATTCCCAGTTGCCGTTACGATTTCAGAAATTTCTTTTACAGTACCCGAAATACTTGCATGGATTACAGCCGATACAAATGCCTCTGACTGACCAATCACTTGACCAACCTTTACGACATCTCCAACATTCACCGTTGGCTCACAAGGAGCACCAATGTGTTGATGCATCGAGATGCGAACTTCCGCAGGTAACTTCGCATCCGCAATGGGAATACGATTGGATATATCTTTATTTCCGAGGGGGTGTACGCCACCGCGGAAGGTTAGATTTGTTCGTTCCAAAACCTACACCTCTTTCTTCTATTTTTTTGAGAGAAAACTCTTAATATGTAAGAATTCTACACAGTTTCAAGTTACATAATTACAAATAACTTGCTTAAATTATTCTACCATTGATTCATAGCTTTGTAAACTAATCAGACCATAAGAAAGTGTGATAATACAGTAATTACAATGCTTTTAATGGCATTGCAATTTGACATGACCAGTGAAACATCTTGCTAAAAAATATCAAGATAAAGAATAAACATTAACTTCCATGCATTGAAAAAGTTTATAGTAAAACTTCTCACGCTTTGTAAGTGTCGCTTACAAAGTTCTTTGTTGTATAAAAGTAACCCTAAAAAAAGCAAAAGAAATTTACTTTCTTCTGCCTTGTTCATCAAAATTTTCTTTTCATTGTTTTTCCACCGTGAGGATGGACAGAATAAAAGGAATCATCTGTACAAAAATAAAAATCGTACCGATGATGTAAAAGGATCGAAGGTCGATTATCCATCCAAGTATTGCAACGATCAAAGTGAAGAGTAGTGTCACTTTTCCCCATTTGATCCATTCATCTCCGAGCGCTTTGTGGGCGAATGTCCAGGTGTCTTCATTTTTCATGGACATAGGTCGGTATCCTTAGATCGGATTGATTTGTTTTGGGGACTGCTTTTTAATACGAGCGCCGAAGGATAATAAAATTATGGGTACGAAAAGGAAAGAGAAAATGAGAAAGAGTTTATCGACCATTTTAGCCTCCAAAAAATAAAAAACCGACAATTCAATGAATCGTCGGTTGCGTTGGTGCAGAAAGGGGGACTCGAACCCCCACGAGCAGTGCCCACTACCCCCTCAAGATAGCGTGTCTACCAATTCCACCACTTCTGCTCAGTTACAACATACACAAGTATACACGATGCGAACAGAAATTTCAACTGTTTTTTACAAACTTAATGCACAATGAAAAACCACTCGAACAAATACTTATAATGTCGTGCAATTGCATCGAGAGAGGGGCTTTCCGTATCCGTTTCTGGAAGTTTGCCGTCGTAGAGTCTTTGGTACATTTCCATATTTGTATTGACTTTCACCACATACTCTCTTGTTTCGTCAATCGGAATATCTTCAAGTCCTTCACCTTCGTGAGTAATGGTCTCATCATCTAACCAAGTGCCCACATTTCCCATACCACCATTGTAGGCAGCGATTGCGATGTCTTGATTTTTGAAGTGATCAATTAAATATTTCAGATAATACGTTCCATAGGAAATATTCTTTTCCGGGTCAAAGAGATCATCTTCTACATAATCCTCTTCCAATTCTTCCGCAATCCATTGGGCCGTTTCTGGTAAAATTTGCATGAGTCCCCGCGCATCCATAGGAGATACGGCATTTGGATCAAAATCAGACTCTACTTTTATTATGGCGACCACGAGATTGGGGTCGAGGCCACGCTCGTCCGCGTATTTATGAATGAGTGATGCGTATTGTACGGGTCTTGTTTTTGCATATTGGGCGGCAAAAATAAAACTGCCAATTCCTAAAATAGCAATGAAAATCAATATGCCTGCAATGATTCTTTTCAAGGTTTGCATGAATGTTCCCCTCTTTCTTGGAGATGCTGATGGATTGAAAGATATAAATCTTCTAACGATCCCGAATTGTCGATAATGACATCAGCTTTTTCTCTTTTGGCTTCCATGGGCATTTGCGCACAGATGCGTGCGAGCGCTTCTTTTTTTGTCAATCCATTGCGCGCGATCAGTCTGTTCATTTGTATATCTTCTTGTGCGTCAATCAGCCAGACTTCTCCATCAATCTCCTGGCTTGTTTCATAATACAATGGAATGTCTAAAAATAAAAGGGGTTTTTGTTGTTTTTTTATCCAACAGTCTAACTTCTGGTAAATCCACGGATGCGTGCAATCATTTAACACTTTTCTTTTTTCATTCGAGGAAAAAATGATATTGGCCAATTTTTTGCGGTTGATGGTTCCATCCTGTAAAAGGATGTCTTTAGAAAAATGCTTCACCACACAATCATAGGGCTTTTCTCCGGGTTCCAAAGCCATTTTTGCCACCTCATCTGCATCCCAGAGCGGATAACCTAATGTTTTGATATAGGAGGATGCCGCGGATTTTCCCGTGGCAATCCCTCCTGTAATGATAATCTTATTTGGCTTCATACCAATTGGGGCCTTTATTTACGTCCACTTCTAGGGGCACTTGTAGTTCTGCCACTCCTGGCATCACTTCTCGTAAAAGTGCTTCTACCCTTTCCACTTCGTCCGGGTGTGCATCGATAATGAGCTCATCGTGAACTTGTAAAAGCATTTGGGACTCTAGCTTTTCTTCTTTTAGCCGTCTGTATACAGCCAGCATGGCAAACTTGATAATGTCTGCCGCACTTCCTTGAATGGGCGTATTGAGAGCAATGCGTTCGCCAAATCCTCGTACATTGAAGTTCTTACTGGTCAGTTCTGGCACATAGCGTCGGCGTTTCCAGATGGTTTGTACATACCCTTGTTCTTTTCCCGTTTCGATGATTTCATCCATGTACTTTTTAATCTGTGGATAAGAGTCTTTGTAATTGTCGATGTATTCTTTCGCTTCCGGACGAGAAATCTTCAAATCTCTGGACAGTCCATAGTCGCTAATTCCATAGACAATGCCAAAGTTAACCGCTTTTGCCCTTGAACGCATGAGTGGCGTTACTTCATCGATTCCCACATCAAAGACTTCCGCAGCGGTTTTTGTGTGGATGTCGATGTCGTGTTTGAATGCGTCAATCATGTTTTCATCCCCTGCCAAATGCGCTAAAATCCGCAGTTCGATTTGGGAATAGTCCGCGTCGATAAGCGTGTTTCCTTCAGAGGCTGTAAAGGCTTTGCGGATTAATCGTCCTTCTTCTGAGCGCACGGGAATGTTTTGAATGTTGGGGTCTGTGCTAGAGAGTCTTCCCGTTGCAGCGACCGTTTGATTAAAGGTTGTGTGCACGCGTCCATCTTCGTGGATGGCGGCCAGCAATCCGTCCACATAGGTGGATTGGAGTTTTTGGAGGCTGCGATAATCTAGGATTTTTCGTGCGATCGGATGCTGGTCTTCCAACGCTTCAAGCACTTCCACATTGGTGGAATATCCTGTTTTCGTCTTCTTTATTACCGGTAAGTCCAATTCTTCAAAAAGAAGTACGCCCAGTTGTTTTGTGGAGTTGATATTAAATTCATAGCCTGCAATGTCGTAAATTTCTTGAACGAGAGTTTCTAACCGTCCCTCAAATTCTTTGTGCAGATCTAAGAGGGCTTGTTTATCGATGGGGAATCCGGTAAATTCCATGTCGGCTAACACTTTTGCCAAAGGAAGTTCCAAATCTTCATAGAGGAGTTTCATCTCCCGCTCTTCTAACTGAGAAAAAATGGGTTCTTCTAAATCTTCCATGGCAGCGAGGCTTTGTGTCACCCATTGGGTGATTCCGCCTAAAGGAAGGTCTGCCAATAAAACTTTTTGCTTTCCTTTTCCCATTAAATCTTTTTTATCCGTGAGATTGAGTGCGAGAACATTTCTTGCCAATTGTTCTAAAGTTTCATTGACTTGCCCTGGATCATTTAAATACTGGGCGAGCATTAAATCGTCGATTTTTGCGCGTATATCAAATCCCTGTTGGAGCGCTGCGTAAAAAGTTTCTTTCGCATTAAAAGTGACAGCCACTTTTCCTTCATCTTCCACAATTGCTTGTAAAGGTTCCATCTCTGAGAGCTCTGTCACATAGGCGACTTCCCCATTGCCAAAACAGAGTCTTTTTGGCGTCCCGTGCGTGTAGAGTTCATCGTCAAAGAGAAGATAAAAATACAAAGTGCCTTCCCAAGTTCTGAGAAGAGCCGCCGCTTCATCCGTTGGAATCACAATCGCTGCTGCGTGTTCTTTCACAGGAGCGTTTTTCTTTCTTTTTTTAATGAGCGAATTGAATTCTAAACGCTCAAACCATTGGAGCGTTTCCCTTTCATTTTCTTCTTGAACGGCATATTTTTTCACATCCGTTTCCATGGGAACGGTGAGGAGAATCTCTCCTAATCGTTTACTCATGAGCGCTTGCTGTCTGTATTCTGCGATGGTCTCCTTCGTCTTTTTCCCAGAGACTTCATCTAAATGCTCGTAAAGACCTTCCACACTTCCATAGTTTTGGATAAAACCCAAAGCCTTTTTCTCGCCGATTCCTGGAATCCCAGGAATATTATCGGATTTGTCGCCCATGAGACCCTTTACATCGATGAGCTGTCTGGGTTCAATGCCATACTCTTCTTGAATGCGGGCAACATCATACATATGCATGTCTTTGATGCCTCGTTTTGTCAGATAGACTTCAATGTCTTCTTCCACGAGTTGCAGATAATCTTTATCCCCTGTCACTAAAACCGAGCGATACCCTTGTGTTTTCGCTTGCTTCGCCAAGGTGCCTAGTATATCATCGGCCTCATAACCAGTCATGTCGATTTGATGGACATTCATGGCGTGGAGAACTTCTTTTAATAAGCCAAATTGACCCGATAGTTCATCGGGGGCTTTATCTCTTGTGCCCTTGTATGCCTCGAACTCTTCATGACGAAAAGTTGGGTCTGGACGGTCAAAGGCAACCAACAAATAGTCAGGATTGAATTGTGCCATCAGCTGTTCGTACATGGTCAAAAAACCATACACCGCATTCGTGTAAATACCTTCTTGATTGGTCAGTGGTGGCAGTGCGTAAAATGCACGGAAAATCAGTGAACTTCCGTCAACAAGTAATAGGGTTTCCTTCATCTTCCCCCTCCTTTTCATCTATTTATTATACCATAGAGAGAAAAGCAAAAATCCAGAAAAAGTTTTGTGAAACTGTATATACCCCCATGAAGGGTGGAGAAAAAATAATAGCGGTCAATAAAGAAGGGCATTTGCTCTTCTTTTATTTTACAAAAGAATTGCATGTTCTTAACCTGTGTGATAGAATAATTGAGTCAACTTTCTTGCCGAAGTGATGGAACTGGTAGACGTGCTGGACTCAAAATCCTGTGGTGGCAACACCGTGCGGGTTCGACTCCCGCCTTCGGCACCAAATTTTGTCGACGTGTTGGAACTGGTAGACAAGATAGACTCAGAATCTATTGTGCGTTTAGCACGTGGGGGTTCAAGTCCCTTCGTCGGCACCATAGAAAGACAGTGGCTACGTTGTGACACCGCGCTCTTTTCCAGCGGTGCAATTCACCTTCAGCGAGTGAAATTTGCGCTGGCGGGCAAGTGAAGTATTTGCTTTGCAAATATGGCGGTCAATTGCATGCGATTTGAAAAGCATGAAATCGGGCAATTGTCGCATGGGATCTTCTAAAGTTTTTTTCATAAACCTTTAAAAGGTCTCCAAAATATTTCGCTTCGCTCATGTGAAGAGGAAGAGATTGATATGAACTCCGCTTTGCGGAGTTTTTTATTTTCGTGATGCAAGAGCTATCAAAGTAGCGGAAGGAACCAGTTGCTGCTGGGACAGGCTGTGGAGAAATGGGTACCATTGCACGTAAGCAAAGGAAGGCCGCTACAAGTGCACACAACCACAAATTAAGAAAAGAAAAATATAGAATGATAGGAGCAAATACCGTTTTTTCGAAGAGATGAAAACTGTTCGACATTGCACTTGTGCCTTCCGTGCGTTCGTAGCAATGGTCCTTTTAGTATCCGTCTGGCACAGTGGCTACTGGCGAGTGCAGCGGAGTTATGAACAGTTGTTATGATTTACTCGCTTTACTCGTATTTAAAAAAGTTGGACCCCGTGTCCAACTTTTTTAATTGACTTGATTTCTTGGTTTTTTGCCTTCGGTGTAGTCTTTTAGGTTGTTATACACGGCTTCGCCCATTTCCATTCTCGCTTCGATGGTGGCATTTCCTAGATGTGGAATTAAGACGACATTATCTAATTCTAAGAGCTCTTTTGTGACTTTGGGTTCAAATTCGTAGACGTCCAGGGCTGCGGCGGCGATTTCTCCAGTTTTTAAGGCTTCGACGAGGGCTGCTTCATCCATGAGGGGACCTCTGGCTGCATTCATGAAGGTAGCTGTATCTTTCATCATCATGAACTCCTCTTTTCCAATCATGTGGTGGAGTTCTTCTGCAAAGGCGGAGTGTAGGCTAATAAAGTCCGCTTCTTTTAACAGCTCTTCTTTTTCCACATAGCGCACACCCATTTCTTCCACATCTTCTTTCCTGTTTCTCGATGTATAGATGACATCCATTTCAAAGGCTAAGGCTCGTTTGGCGAGGTTTCTTCCAATTTTTCCCATGCCGATAATTCCAAGGGTTTTTCCACGGAGTTCTTGTCCCAAGAAATAGGTCGGTCTCCAGCCTAAGAAGTTTCCTTCCCGCAAATCTTTTTCTGATTGGATGAGTTTTTTTGCACTGGCGAGCATAATTGCAAACGTAAGTTCAGCTGTGGATACGGCAGAGGATGGCGCCGGAGCATTGGTGATGACAATTCCCTTTTCTTTGGCATAGGCGATGTCGATATTGTCATAGCCTGCCCCATAGTTTGCCACGAGCTTTACATTCTTCGCGCGATCCAATACTTCTTGATCAATTTTATCGGAGAGTGGTACGACGAGAACTTCTGCATCGGCACTCATGTTCATAATTTCTTCTTTTGAAAGAGGTGTGCTACTATCGTGAATTTCCACTTCCCCTAACTCTTTTATTTTTCCTAGGATTGATTCTGGTATTTTACTTGTAATTGCTATTTTCATAGTATCCTCCTTTTTCTCTTTAACCCTATTGTACCCCACCTTTTTGCGTTTTACTTCTTTGTTTGGGTACTTATACCGTAAGAAGTGAAAGGAGAAAACAATGAATCAACAACAATTTGACCGTCTAAAGAATAACCCTGGATTTATTGCGGCTTTGGATCAGAGTGGTGGATCAACTCCAAAAGCGCTCCTCGCTTATGGCGTCGACGACACTTATTACAAAAATGAAGAGGAAATGTTTGAACGCGTCCATGAAATGCGAACGCGCATTATTAAAAATGAATCTTTTCATGGAGACAAAATTTTAGGGGCCATTCTCTTTGAACGTACGATGGATTCTGAAATTGATGGAATGCCTACTGCCCAATACCTGTGGGAAGAAAAGAAAATTGTGCCTTTCTTAAAAATTGATAAAGGATTAGAAGAAGAGCGCGATGGTGTCCAACGCATGAAAGAAATTCCAGACTTAGATGCGCTTTTAGACCATGCCGTCGAAAAAGGTATTTTTGGTACCAAAATGCGTTCCCTCATCCATTCTTATAATGAACCTGGCATTCGTGACATTGTACGCCAACAGTTTGCTGTGGCAAAGAAAGTCATTGCAAAAGGTTTGGTTCCTATCATCGAACCTGAAGTAGCAATTGATGCAGAAGAAAAAGATGAGATTGAAACATTCTTACGTACAGAAATCCTAAAGGAACTTCACGATTTCCACAATCACGAGCAAGTCATGCTAAAACTTACGATTCCATCCCACCCCAACCGCTATAAGAAACTCGTCAAAGATAAAAACGTCCTTCGTGTTGTCGCTTTGTCTGGTGGGTACAGCCAAACAGAAGCGAATGACTTATTGAGAAAAAATGATGGACTCGTTGCAAGTTTCTCACGTGCATTAGCAGAAGGTTTAAGTATCGACCAGAACGATGAACAATTTGGAGATCACCTCACCCATTCCATCGATGCAATTTACGATGCATCGACCAACAAAGTAGAAAATAAATAAGTACTAACCAGTGAGTCCCCTCACTGGTTTTTTCTAGGGTATATATACATCGAAAAGGGGGTTTTTATGAAAAATCGAATTTCTATTGCAGAGCTAGACAATCACCGACATAGACAATATATTTATGTAGCACACAATGAAGAAGAGCGAGAACTCTACGAGCAAATGCACATGCCAGGTTCGCTTTTTATCGACGTGAAAACGGACTTAACAGGAACCAAAGAAACGGGTTCGGGAAGAAATCCTCTTCCAGACATGCATGCTTTTGCCCAAAAAATGATGGAAAAAGGGATTAGCGCAGACACGCCCATTCTCCTTTATACGGAAGGGTATAATATAGGACTATTTCGCGCATGGTATATGCTAAAATTCATCGGAGTACAAGATGTTGTCGTTCTTTACGCACCAAAATCCGAGTGGATGAAAGACCGGGTCGTCTCAGGAATAGAGATTCCTATCGATGAAATGGGAACAGGACTTTCCTTTGATGAAGACCGTGTACTCACCCAAGAAGACGTGAAAGAACGCATGGGACAAGAAACTTTAATCGATGCAAGAGACCGAGCGCGCTTTGCAGGCTATGAAAGCGATGACAAAGAAAACACAGGACACATTCCGGGTGCGTTAAATTTTCCCTATCAAGACACGTTGTGGGATGAAGATTTAGACGCAGACAAAATCAAAGAATACTTTGGCGATCTTGGAGCTAAGCCGATTACCGTCTACTGTGGTTCTGGAATGACAGCAGGATACGATTTACTGCTTTTAGATGAGATTGGCATCGATGCAAATCTATACGCCGGTAGCTTTAGCGACTGGGTCTCTAACCCAGGCAATGAAATTGAACAAGTGAAATAACAAAAACCCGCGGTATGCGGGTTTTTATCGTTCCACGCGCATGGCTTTTTGCATGCGCCGTTCGGCGTCTTTTTTCGCGATGGTTTCTCGTTTGTCATGGAGTTTTTTCCCTTTTCCAAGACCAAGGGAAACCTTCACTTTGCCATCCTTTAAATACATGGACAAGGGTACGAGAGTGTACCCTTGCTCTTTTAATTTTCCATTCAAACGGTCAATTTCCCTTCGGTGCATCAATAGCTTTCTTACGCGCAAAGGGTCAACATTATGAATATTTCCCTGTTCATAGGGGCTAATGTGGCATCCGAATAAAAAGAGTTCACCGTCATTAATTTGGGCATAGGATTCTTTTAGATTCGCCTTTCCTTGGCGAATAGACTTCACTTCTGTCCCTTTCAAAACGATGCCCGTTTCATAGGTTTCTTCTATAAAATAAGAAAAATTGGCTTTCTTATTTTGTGCGAGTATCTTCATGTTGTTCCTCTTCATCCGCCAAGCGGAAGTCAATTTGTTTTCGTTCAATATCGACCTTGTCGACGCAAATGTTGACAATGTCACCTAAGCGATAGACGGTATCGCCATCTCGTTTACGCAGACTATAATCTTCTTCATGGAATTCGTAGAAACCATCCATATTTTTCAAATGGATGAGTCCTTCCACAGTATTTTCCAGCTGGATAAACATGCCAAAGTTTGTAATGGATGAAATCATTCCTTCAAAACATTCTCCAATATGTTGTTCCATGTATTCAGCCATTTTTAAATCTTCTACATCACGTTCTGCATTTTCTGCTTTTTGTTCAGTATCAGACACGTGTTCTCCAATTTTCGCAAGACGATCTGCCCGTTCGGGTGATGTGTCGTGTGGCAAGCCTTTGATTTCTTTATAAAGTACGCGATGAACGACAAGGTCAGCATATCGTCTGATGGGCGATGTAAAATGAGCATAATGGGTTGATGCAAGTCCAAAGTGAATTTCTGTTTCAATCCCATAGCGCGCTTTTGAAAGACTGCGTAAAATCAGCATATGCAAAAGCGGTGCTTCTTTCTTTCCAGCACTGTCTAACAAGACTTTTTGTAAATCTTTCGGGTGAATTTCTTTTCCTTTGATGGTGTGATTAAAGTTATGAAGGAGGGTGCGTAGTGTTTGTTCCTTTTCAGGCGATGGTTTTTCGTGGATACGGTATAAAATCGGCACCTTCAAATGGGCAAAATGAGAACCGACCACTTCATTTGTTAAGACCATAAATTCTTCAATGATTTTATTTCCCACGCGTCGTTCTGCCCTTTGAATGTCGATGGGGCGTCCCATTTCATCCAAACGGATGGCTGTTTCAGCAAAGTTAAAATCCAAACTACCCTTTTGAGTGCGCATAGTATCTAAAATTTCGTAGAGTTCTTTCATCCAAGTGAGTTGTTCCATAAGCATTTCATCTGTATATGGATGTTCTTTTCCTTCTAAGAAATCTGATACTTCTGGATACACTAAGCGATAATTACTGTGAATCATGGACGAATAGAAAAAGTATTCTTTCACTTCACCTTTTGGGTTCACAAGCATTTCCACACTTTGGGTGTAGCGATCTTCATTGGGTACAAGTGAGCAGAGTTCATTGGATAGTCTCTCTGGAAGCATGGGAATTACTCGGTCTAATAAATAAACGGAATTCCCTCGTTGATACGCTTCTTTGTCGATGGGCGAGCCCTCTTTCACGTAATGTGCTACATCTGCAATATGCACAAAAAGTCTATAGTTCTCCCCTTCTTTTTGAATACTGATGGCATCGTCAAAATCTTTTGAATCGGGACCATCAATCGTCACTGTATGAAGGTCTCGAAAGTCTTTACGATCCCCTAAGGTGATTGTTCCGTCCAATTTTTCAGCTTGTTCAATCGCTTCTTCTGGAAATTCGTAGGGCAAACCATGGGTTCTTGCAATGGCTGTGATATCAATCCCTGGCTCATCTTTTCCACCCAATTTTTCTTTGATAGCACCTGCTGGACCTTTATTATTTTTTGGATATTCCACGGAGACGATGACCATATCTCCCGTTTTTAATCCTTTGATTTGGTCTTCTGGCAGGTAAATGTCTGCATCAAATTTTTGGTCGATGGGTTCCACAAATCCAAAGTTTTTCTTCTTATAAAATACGCCGACGACTTCTTGCGTGGCGCGCTCTGTGACTTTCACCACTTTACCAACGGCGTTCTTCTCCCCTTGGGATGCTTCTGTCACTTTAATTTTTACTTTGTCCCCGTGCATGGCGCCATTTCGATCATTTGCTGGAATAAACACATCTTCTGAACCGTCATCTGGAATGAAGAAAGCAAAACCTCTCTCCGATGCTTGAATGGTTCCTGTCACCGATTGATGGGCCACAGGCATGAT
Source organism: uncultured Peptostreptococcaceae bacterium (assembly GCA_945910665.1). Taxonomy (GTDB): domain Bacteria; phylum Bacillota; class Clostridia; order Tissierellales; family Peptoniphilaceae; genus JAAYQA01. Next base: position 4,299 of record CAMDZK010000002.1, on the reverse strand, counting down.
GCGGTCTTTTTTTGTATAGCGAATATGACCTTCTTTTTCTAAGTCACGGAGAACTTCTTGAAACAAACGACCTTCTCTTTTATCAATTTCAAATACGTCCGATAATTCTTCAAAGGTTAATGGATTGTATCGTTCATCATTTAAGTACGATAGGATTAATTGTCTTAATTTCATCGGGTCACCTCTTTTCTTCTATTGTATACCCAAATCAGATAAAAAAAGAGTACACCACAGTGGGTGTACCCTTTGAAAATTCAATTACATGAACCAAGTGAAGAATAATCCTTGGCCAAATAATGATGCGAATACTACAGAAACAATTGTCATCAGTTTGATTAAGATGTTCAACGATGGACCAGAAGTATCTTTGAATGGGTCACCGACTGTATCTCCAGTAACTGCAGCTTTATGCGCTTCAGAACCTTTACCACCGTGTGCTCCACCTTCAATGTATTTTTTCGCGTTATCCCATGCTCCACCAGCGTTTGACATAAAGATTGCCATGAGTACGCCTGTAACAAGGGCACCACCTAAAAGTCCACCCAATGCTTCTGCTCCTAAGAGTAAACCAATGGCGATTGGTGCGACCACCGCTAAAATTCCAGGAACAGTCATCTCACGAAGGGCTGCTTTTGTACTAATGTCTACGCAACGACCATAGTCAGGTTTATCTTTTCCTTCCATGATTCCTGGGAATTCACGGAATTGACGACGAACTTCTTCAATCATCGCATTCGCAGATGTAGAAACCGCATCCATAGTAAGTGCAGCAAATAAGAATGGAAGCATACCACCAATGAATAATCCAGCGATGACTGTAGGTGATGTTAAGGAGATTGCGGTTAAACCAGTTGCTTGTGTGTAGGAGGCAAACAGTGCAAGTGCTGTAAGGGCAGCAGAACCAATCGCAAATCCTTTACCAATCGCAGCTGTTGTATTCCCAACAGAGTCAAGGTGGTCTGTGATGTCACGTACATCGTGTGGAAGTCCTGCCATTTCTGCAATTCCACCTGCGTTGTCAGCAATTGGGCCATACGCGTCAACGGCAATGGTCATACCTGCTGTGGAAAGCATACCAACAGCGGCAAGGGCAATACCATAGAGTCCTTCAATTGCATTTGTCGCACCGTTGGATGCGTAGTATGCAACGATAATACCAATCGCAATGACGATGATCGGGAATGTTGTAGAAAGCATACCAACACCAAGACCAGAAATAATATTTGTCGATGCGCCAGTTTCAGATTCACGAGCAATCTTTTGTACTGGTTTATGCGCATCGGAAGTATAGTATTCAGTGATTTGAGCGATAATTAATCCAACAGCAAGACCAACTACAATTGCAATAAATGGTGCCATGGAATCTAAGATCATGCGGCTCAAGAAAAATGCAACAATCATCGTAATTCCAGAACTGACAAAAGTACCCATGTTAAGGGATTTTTGAGGATCTCCATTTCCACGGACAAAGAAGATACCAATAATGGAAGCGATGACCCCAACAGCAGCTAATGCTAGTGCAAATTCAACACCCTTCATTCCGAAGGCTGGAATACCAAGTGTAATCGCAGAAACAATTGCGCCAACATAGGATTCAAATAAGTCAGCACCCATTCCCGCAACGTCACCGACGTTATCTCCAACGTTATCGGCGATAACTGCTGGGTTTCTTGGGTCATCTTCAGGAATCCCTGCTTCTACTTTACCGACAAGGTCAGCTCCAACGTCAGCAGCTTTTGTATAGATACCGCCACCAACACGAGCGAACAGAGCGATGGATGATGCCCCTAAACCGAATCCGGTTAAAATTTGTGGGTCTTGGAAAATAATATATAAAAGTCCAACCCCTAAAATACCAAGACCTACAACGGTAAGTCCCATAACAGCTCCACCAGAAAAAGCAATTTGAAGAGCGCCAGACATGCCTTCTTCTTTCGCAGCATTGGTTGTACGTACGTTTGCTTTTGTTGCTGCTTGCATTCCCATGTATCCAGCAAACATGGAGAACATAGCACCCACTAAGAAACATACAGCAGTTTGCCAGTTAATTGCAAAAATTAAAACGAAAAATAATACGACAATAAAAATAACGAGCGTCTTATACTCCCGTTGTAAAAATGCCATCGCACCTTCTTGGATGTAACCAGCAAGCTCTTTCATGCGGTCGTTTCCTGCGGACTTTGAAGCGATTTGCTTCGAACGCATAAATGCGAAGCCAATGGCTAATACCCCAATGATTGGAGCAAGCCAAATAAAAATACTCATTTCTTCCAAAGTAATCCTCCTTAAAGATATTAGGCGACGATCGCCATCACAAGTGCAATAATCATAAATGCGGCTGTCGCGCCAATAATTACGCGATTAAGCATGCGGTCTTTGCCCATGCTCGATTGCCCATAAAGGTTTGCGCCACCATCAATGACACCCAACCCTTGTTGTTTTGATTCCATCAGAACAACAGCAACGATAATAATGACACTGACCAAAAGTATTAAAATGCTTAAAAATGTTTCCACGATTTCACCCCCATTTGTTCGTGATTTTGCCTCATTCCATATTAACATAGGAATGTTAAAAGTTCAATGAATAGCTACAGTTTTTTCATCTTTTTGTAACCTTTCCATGCAAACACCCCCAACAAAATGAGGGCGTGAAAATTATTGATACTATTGGGCTTGTACATTCCACAATTTAAAATATTGTCCATCTCTATTGCACCAGTGCATGATGGGTTCCGTCTTAAATGACTCTTCCTTCGTCCATCACGAGAATACAGTCTGCAAAGCGGCAGGAAGAAAGGCGATGAGAAATGATTCAATCGCCTCCAGTAAAAGAGGTGTGAATCATAGTTGTGCAGATTGAATTGCAACGGATAAGAGCCCCATCAAAACAAAAACTACAAAACAGACGGTGCAGCATCATAGGCAGTTTGGATCATAAAACGCAAATTATTCACTGTACTTCTTTTTTCAGTCATCGCCAATCCCTCCTTCTTCTCCATAGCATAACAAAAAAATTCCCCTAAAAGATTTTTAGGGGATAAATCGTATCATGTGGGGGATGAATGGTTATTGGGGAAGTAAAAGTTCCGTTGTAAACGCACCACATTGACTGTTTCTTTTCAGGTATCCTCCATTTTTTCGACTTCATCAATTCGTGGGAGACCGAAACCATGGGCCTTTCCTTTTGTCGAGGGAAAAATACTTCCAAGCTTATTCTTTTTCCGGCGGCGCTGCACTTGTTACGGATAAATACAACTGGGTATTTTTCATATCCATAAACATGCGAATAAAACGCTCTGATTCGGGAAGTTGCAAGTTGGATTCTATGGCATTATCCAGTACATTCCCGGTGAGAATACTTCAATCAGTTTCTAGTGTTGTGCGTACGACTGGTATGTGGGCATCAGAGGTGTATGAACCTGAGGTTCATCATCGCAAATGGCTATGTGAATCAAATCATCACCTATTTTATACCATATCGTAAAACAGAGAACATTATCTGTCTTTTTTTGCCTCCCACATGTGTTGCAGTGCAAGAATCGGGTGATGGTAAATCATCCGTGGTCCAGCATAACGCATGACAGTTTTTATTTGTTCCTGTTGTTCTTTTTCATAACAACTAATCGTGCAGTGTGAACAAAAGGGCTTGTCATCCTTCCACGGACATTGATTCAACCTTTTTTCGGCATATTTAAAAAGCGCATGACAATCATCACATAGACAATCGGTTCGGTGATTCCCTTTACAGTACATTTGAATCATCTTCTCTACGACAAGTTTTTCTCTTTCAATCTTCAATCGCTTCTTCCTTTCATAAAAAGAGTGAAACCCGAAGACTTCACTCATTGCGTTTATTTCAAATTATAAAAGGTATCTTTCCCTCTGTAAAGGGCGTTGTCGCCTAAATAGTCTTCTAAGCGTAACAATTGATTGTATTTTGCCACACGGTCTGTTCTCGATGGAGCACCAGTTTTGATTTGGCCTGCATTGGTTGCAACGGCTAAATCTGCAATAAATGTATCTTCTGTTTCACCACTTCTGTGAGAGATAACAGCCGTCATGTGATTTTCTTTGGCCAATTGGATGGCGTCTAAAGTTTCTGTGACAGTACCAATTTGATTGAGTTTGATGAGAATGGAGTTGGAGATTTTTTCATCGATTCCTCTTTGGAGACGTTCTGTATTTGTAACAAATAAGTCATCGCCCACCAATTGGATTTTGTGTCCGAGGCGGTCTGTGAGTTTTTTCCAGCCTTCCCAATCGTCTTCAGAAAGTCCATCTTCAATGGAGATGATGT
>CAMDZK010000001.1 GCA_945910665.1 uncultured Peptostreptococcaceae bacterium | reverse complement strand
TATTTCTCTCGAAAATAAAGAAGCAGACCGAAAGAAACTCTCAGGAAAACTCTTGGATGAACTCATGCTTGAACTCAGTGAAAAGCACCAGTTAAAACGTGCAGACGATCAAACCTTAGAAAAAGTAAAAAGTACGGGTGGTCTTCTCACTGTCGACGCATCCTATCATCGCATGGGCGGTGCTGCACCTCACTTTGTAGAGATTTATAAAGCTGTAGGGCTTTCCACAGGGAATGAGGCGGAAAAGATTGAAGAAGTGCGTATCCACACGCCAGTCTTGGAGGCTGATGATCCAAACTTTGCCATCGATGAAAAGAGCAGTGAAGCGGAAAAACGGCTGGCAGAAATTGAGTTGGACGTGGCTTTGGAGCTCGTGGAAAAGAAAAAAGGGTATGCCCTTGTCATGGATGGTTCTTTGATTCGCTTTGCCATCCTCGTACCAGAAAAATGGGAAGCTTTACGGGAAAAGTGCAAACAAAGGGAAATTCCACTGTTAGGCGTTATTGAAGATATTAAAACGAAACATTTAGGAACAGCTGCAGTTGAAAAGGGGCTTTGCACTTACACCCACTATGACCGTGAAATTCTCATGGGTAAGCTTGCCAAAGGAGAGTGCCTCCTATTACACAAAACGCTAACGGGTAAATCAGTGCAAGGATTGTCGACGCTTTTTGCACGACTTGCCGCAGAACCCTTTGTCATCGGCATCGACTTCGATGGAGAAGACGAGAAGAAGAATCTAGAAATTACAGAAATCCTCTATGCGATTACACCAAAACGGGGACGGGGAATTCCCTATCTGCTCGATTGGGTCGATACGCAAGCGAGGTTTTCTGAGGACCAATGGCTTCCCTATTTCAAGAAATATGGAAATATAGAACTCATGCAAACATATTTTGTATCCCAAAGAGACAAGAGGAGTAGATAAATGAAAGTTGCAGGAATAACCAATCAGCAAGAAATTTTTGTCGTTTCAGAAAAGCGCAATTTTAGGCTCAACGAACTTCTGATCATCGAAGACCCAAACCAAGGGGATTTACTCGGAGAAGTGGTCGTTGCCCATACCTTCAATCCTTTTTTACCCTTGCAAATTGGGGGCGAAATTGCAGATGATGAGATGATTGATGCTCTGAAAAAAATCGGCTATGAAATAGAAACGGAAACCGTCTATATTGCAAAGGTCCGTGTATTAAAAGAGGCGAAGTACCCCATCCAAACGGGTGCTTCGCTACGAGAGCCAACCTTTGACGAGGTCAAACCATTTTTTGTCCATACGACACCTGAAGAAGGTCTTTTAATTGGCGTGATTAAAAACACGGACAATGTTGCAGAAAATATGGATGATTCCTTTAAAAATCTTTTAGAAGTCGTAGAAAATGGCGAAGTGCATCCCCAAAGGGATATTCCTTATTTATATGCCATCAGAAATATGCACCAATATCCCCATGTGGGAATTTTTGGTGGCTCAGGCTCGGGGAAATCCTACGGGATGCGTGTACTTCTAGAAGAATTGATGCGCCAAGGGGTTCCGACGTTGATGGTCGACCCCCATTATGAAATGGAGTTCACTCAAACTGTGGGAAATCCACCCTTTGACTACACGAATCGCGCGGAAATCTTTCAAGTAGGGCAAGATGTGGGCGTCAATTTTATCGATATCGAAACGAGAGAATTAAAGAACTTAATTGGCACCATCTCCGAGTTGTCTGAATCGATGCAAAACATAATTGAAATTGTCCACAGAAAACAAGACTCGGTGGAGAGTTTTAAAGGGCGCATCATGGCTCTATTGGAAGTATTAGAAATTGGCAGCGAAGAAAAAATTAGAGAGCAGTACCATTCGGCAGAACCAGGGCTTGAAAAAGAAGCCTGGGCCGAACGCATCCAATTGTATAAACGCTTTTCTTCTTTGCCTCAGACTTCCGTCCAAGGGGTATTGTGGAGATTTAACAGCTTACACAGAAGTGGAATTTTTAACCACACGACAAAACCTTTAGAAGATGCACTCCAAGAGGGAAAACTCATTGTGATGCAAGGAAATGCTGCCCTCCTACAAGTGTTTACGACGTTTGTCTGCGATAAATTTTATAAAATGCGCAGAGCCTATAAAGATGGAGAAAAAACGGGCGTTAAAGAAAAACCATTTGTGCCATTCATCATTTGCACAGACGAAGCGCACCAGTTTGCTCCACAGCATGTGCCTACGCCATCCAAAGCAATTTTTAAAGAAATTGCCCAAGAGGGAAGAAAGTACGGTGTGTTTTTAGTATTCGCCACCCAAAGACCTTCTCTATTGGACCATACGATTACAGCACAGCTCAACACGAAGTTTATTTTCCGTACCGTCCGCGCAAGTGACATGCAAACCCTTCAAGAAGAGACGGACCTTTCGAGAGAAGATGTAAAAAGATTGCCTTATCTGCAATCGGGGGATGTGTTTATTTCAGAATCTTCCACCGGTAGAACAGTCTTTGGTCGCATCAGACGAAATCACACAGAATCGCCGCATTCGGCGAATCCTTTTGATGAACTTCGTCAAATGAAACGTCAAAGTGTTCAAAAATATGAAGAACTCATCCTATCTTACGTGCCTTTCAATGATTCTTTTGCTGATCAAATTTGTAAGCAATTAGAAGCCAAAGGGCAAGGAACCTACAGTGTCCGTACGTTGATTACCATGGCGGACAAGTTGGTTGAGCAGGGAGTCCTTACGAAAAAGGCAAATATGCTAGGAATGACAGAGTATAAAAAAGCCGATGAATAAAATGAAAATCTTGACAACAATCGAAAAGATGAAGAGCCGTTTTGGAATCTCTGGGGCGGTCTTAAAATGGATTGCCATGATTTCCATGTTTATCGACCATTATGCCTTAATCTTTATGAATCATGCATCCGACTCTGCGATGTACACCTTTTTACGCCTAGGGATTGGGCGACTGGCATTTCCTATTTTTGCCTTTTTTATCGCGGAAGGATTTGTGCGTACGAGGAATGTGAAAAAGTATACCCTAAGGCTTTTTTTACTTGCGCTTATTTCTGAGATTCCCTTTGATTACGCGGTCTTTGGAGGAATCTATTGGCAGTACCAAAATATCTTCTTTACATTATTTACAGGTCTATTAGTTTTATGGGGAGTTAGAAATTACGAAGGAAAGCCCATACTTCAATTCATGTTTATCGCCTTGGGCCTTGTTGCAGCGGAATTTTTGTATTTTGATTACGGTGCCTACGGCATCACCGTCATTTTGTTCATGCACCTCCTGAGAAAAGACCGAATCATTGGCGGCATCGCTCTCATCATTCTATTATTTATGCAAGGAGCAGCACCACTCGCCCTGATTCCCATTCTCTTATACAACGGCACCAAAGGAAGACAGCCCAAGTGGCTGTTCTATTCCATGTATCCAGCCCATTTGGCATTGTATTATTTGATCAAACAAGGATTTTTTCAATGAATCGAGACTTACTCCAGTGGTTTGACCAAGGACATAGATCGATGCCTTGGCGAGATGACCCGAACCCGTATTACGTGTGGATTTCTGAAATTATGCTCCAACAGACACGTGTCCATGTGGTCATCCCATACTTTAAACGATTTATCGAAACTCTTCCGACCGTCCATCACTTGGCTGCGATTGATGATGAAAAACTCATGCTTTTGTGGCAAGGACTCGGCTATTATAATCGTGCCATGAATTTGAAAAAATCTGCCCAAATCATTCTAGAAAAATATGGTGGCCATTTGCCAAAGTCGAAAGACGAGCTTCTCACGCTTCCGGGCATCGGTGAATACACGGCAGGTGCCATCGCATCCATCGCTTTTGGACAAAAAGAAGCCGCTGTCGATGGGAATGTATTGCGCGTGTTCACGAGACTCTTGGCAGATAGCGGAGATATTACAAAAGTTGCCACGAAAAAAAGAGTGACTGAAGCTGTAATGAAAGAACTCGGTGACCGCCCAGGTGATTTTAATCAGGCTCTCATGGAATTGGGAGCTCTTGTATGTCTGCCTAAAAATCCGAAGTGTGAGATTTGCCCGGTAGCACACCATTGCAAGGCGAAGGAACAAGGGACGCAAGAAAGTTTCCCGGTAAAGCCTAAGAAAAAGGAAGCTGTCCACGAGAACAAAACGGTATTTGTCCTTCGCACCAATGGGCAAACGATGATATCCAAACGCCCAGAAGAAGGACTTTTAAAAAATTTATGGCAATTTCCCTTAGTGGATGGACATATGAATCGGAAAGATGCAACGCTGTACCTACGAGAGGAGGGGTATGACCCCTTACGGATCAAAAAAGGACCATCCTATAAACACATATTCAGCCACAGAATCTGGAATATTCATTCATATATTGTGGATGTAGCGGAGATGGTGACAAACCACCATTGGATTGTACAAGATGAACTATCGGAGTATGCAATCCCTTCAGCCTTTTCTAAAATTCTTGAATATATAGAACATGAAAAGTAAATGAAGAGGACACCTTTTCATGGAGAATCGATCATTTTACTTCTGGTATTGACGCAACGCATGAATGTGTATATATTAGGGAAGGAGAGACAGTTCAATCTGGACAGCTAATCGTTACACTTAAAACGAACTAAAGGAGGCAGTATGGCTGATTTTCAATTTGAAATAATCGAACACATTGGTGTATTATCGACAAGCCCTAAAGGGTGGACCAAAGAGTTGAATATGATATCTTGGAATGGAAGGCCAGCGAAAGCCGACCTGCGCGAATGGGACCCAAATCACGAAAAAATGGGGAAGGGGATAACTTTAAGTGATGAGGAAATTCTAGCATTGAAAGCGCTCTTAGAAAGCCGATGACGAATACGACAAAGGGTGCGTTATTCGTCGTTGTTAGCGTTTTATGTTGGGCGATTACTGGGAATTTAGGTTCTTTTCTCTTTGCGCAAAAAGCCATGACGCCAGCACAAATGATTACTATCCGTATGCTTGCTACCGGGATTGCGCTAATTGCGTACACTCATTTTAGACAACCAAACCCAAACTATTATATTTTTAAAACGCCCGCGGATGTCATACGCCTCATAATTTTTGCGATTGGTGGGATTCTCTTTATGCAGTTTTTCTTCTTTTCTGCGATCCAAGAATCTAACGCACCGACAGCTACAATTATGCAATACACAGGTCCTTTTATTGTGATTATTTCTTTATCGATTTATCATAGAGTGTGGCCACGAAAAATCGTCTTGTTAGCGATGCTTCTTTCTGCTATTGGAACGGTTCTCTTGCTTACCCATGGAGATTTTTCTTCGATTAGTGTAACTCAAAAAGCGCTGTTTTTTGGGGCATTGTCGGCGATTGGCTATGCATTTTATAACATTGTTCCCATCAAGCTTTTGCTTCGTTATGAAACCCCGCAAGTAGCGGGACTGGCCATGTTGATTGCCTTTGTTGTACTGATGGTTACAACAAACCCTTTCGCCCAATCATTCATCTTTGATATGGAAACATTTTTGGCTATGTTTTTCGCCATTGTCATGGGGACAATTTTTCCATTTGTTGCCTATTTAGAAGGTGCGAAGCTCATTGGCCCTCCGAGAGCGAGTATTCTTGGAAGTCTAGAACCTCTCTTTTCCACATTAATTGCTGTCTTCTTTCTTGGCGCAAAATTTTATCCAATTGATTATGTGGGGGTTGCCCTTGTCATGGCATCGGTGATTTTTTTAAGTTTGCCCGATCGCCATGTGAATACAGAAAAGATACATTAAGGATGTCTCTACATTTTGTAGAGGCATTTTTTATTTACGCTACGGTATATCGTCAACTCAAATGGGGGCACAGCGTTAAACGAACGTAGGAATTTGTCATTATAGATGGCTAGTTTACTAGGATTGGAAAGGATATACGCGAATTTATTTTTAAGTAAGGAAATTTTAGCGCATTCCATTGCGCCTCTGTTCATCTTTTGATATAGTGAAAGAAAATAGAGAAACGGAGGAATCATGAAGACTCCATTACATGTACATTCAGAAATCGGGCGCTTGAAAAAAGTCCTACTCCATAGGCCAAGCGTGGAAATCGAAAACATGACCCCCCAGACGATGCACGAACTCCTTTTTGACGACATTCCCTATGCGGAAGTCGCCATGAAGGAACACGACGCCTTCGCGGATACACTCCGAAAAGAAGGGGTTGAAGTGCTCTATGTCGCAGATTTGTTGGCGGAGAGTTTGACCGATGAAAAGGCGAAAGACGCCTTTATTCGTCAATATGTGGAAGAAGCAACCTGCCATTCTCCAGCGCGGGCGGAAAATCTCACTGCATTTTTACAAGCGGAAAAGGATCTGTCCAAACTTGCAGAGCACGTGATTGCAGGGACAAGAACGGAAGTATTTCCACCGATTCATAGACAAACGCTCACAGACTATGTACAAAATTCTACCATCGTCGCACAACCAATGCCCAATATGTATTTTACAAGAGATCCACTGACCATCATTGGTCACGGTGTGAATCTGCACAAAATGTATACCACGGTGAGAAACAGAGAGAGTTTGTTAATTGAGCAAATTTTTACCCATCACCCAGTGTACGGAAACCCTGAAATTCCCCATTGGTATAACAGGCAAGTTCCCTACTCTCTTGAAGGAGGGGATATCCTCGTCTTGTCGAAAGATACCATTGCCGTTGGAGTTTCACAGCGGACAGAACCTCGAGCGATTGAACGCTTGGCAGAAACTCTGTTGGGTGAAGAGAGCGGTTATCAAAAAATTATTGCCGTCGATATTCCTAAAATCCGCGCCTTCATGCACTTAGATACGGTGTTAACACAAATCGATTATGATGCATTCACCATTCATCCAGAAATTGAACCTACACTGCGCCTTTTCTCCCTCACGAAAAACGAACGGGGTGAGATTCAAATCCACGAAGAGGAAGATTCTCTTGCGGAAGTATTTGCAAAAGTGTTGGGACAAGATAAAGTGACGCTTATTCCATGTGCAGGTGGACATCCCATTCATGCACCAAGAGAACAGTGGAACGACGGTTCTAATACGCTCTGTGTAGCGCCAGGTACGTGTGTCGTATATACGAGAAACTATGTGACCAACGACCTTCTCGATAAACACGGCATTCGCTTGTTGGAAATTGAATCCAGTGAATTGTCCCGTGGACGTGGCGGCCCCCGTTGCATGTCCATGCCATTTGTACGAGAAGATTTATAAAATAAAAAATTAGGAGGGATTACCCATGCCAGTGAATTTACAAGGACGTCATTTTTTAACACTCAAAGATTTTACACCCCAAGAAATCCGCTATTTATTAGATCTTGCCCACAATTTAAAAGCAAAAAAACGCGCGGGCATTAAAGGGGACTTACTCGAAAGAAAAAATGTCGTACTCTTATTTGAAAAAACATCCACTCGTACTCGTTGTGCCTTCGAAGTCGGCGTGAATGACGAAGGTGGTTCAGTTACATTTTTAGGCTCTGGCGACAGCCAAATGGGAAAAAAAGAGTCCATTGAAGATACGGCGAAAGTATTAGGACGTTTCTTTGATGGAATCGAATTCCGCGGCTTCAAACAAGAAACGGTGGAAGCTTTAGCAAAACATGCAGGAGTTCCCGTATGGAATGGCCTCACAGACTTATACCATCCAACACAAATCTTAGCGGACTTTATGACCGTGGAAGAGCATGTAGCAAAACCACTTTCTCAAGTGAAGTTTGTCTACGTGGGCGATGCGAGAAACAACATGGGAAATTCTCTGATGATTGGTGCTGCTAAAATGGGAATGGAATACTGGGCGATTTCTCCGAAAGAAGTTGCCACAGAACAAAAACTTGTGGATGAATGCTTAGAAATTGCAAAAGAAACGGGTGCACGGATCCACTTATCAGAAAATATTGACGATGTGAAGGGCGCCGATGTTATCTATACAGACGTTTGGGTTTCCATGGGAGAAGAAGACCAATTCGCAGAAAGAATTAAACAATTGTCTCCTTACCAAGTCAATCGTGAAATGATGGATAAAACGGAAAATCCTGACTGCATCTTCATGCACTGCTTACCAGCAAACCACGACTTAGAAACGAAAACAGGACAATCCGTCTTTGAAGAATTTAACATTAAAGAAATGGAAGTGACGGACGAAGTCTTCCGTTCCTCCAAATCGGTTGTGTTCGACGAAGCGGAAAACCGCCTCCACACCATCAAAGCCGTCATGGTTGCCACCATCGGCAAACTCTAATAAGTCGGTCGCAGGAGTTCCTTCCTCGCCACGCTCGTGGCCGAGCACGGATACTTCGTACCGTGTGAGAAGAAATTACACGGCAAGTTACAGCTCGAAAGGAAGCTCCTGCTGACCTCCATTAAGATTAAGCACCGCGCAAGTGGTGCTTTTGCAAAGAAGAAAGGAATACTATGGACTTAACATTTGATCGCGTTAGCGTATGGAATCAAAAAAATCATGAAAAAATCCAAAATTTTGCGGAAGATTATAAGCGCTTTTTGGATATTGGAAAAACAGAACGTTTAGCAACTGAAGAAATCGTCCGTATGGCAAAAGAAAAAGGCTTTGAAGAATTCAGCAAAGTCGCAGAAGAAAAAGGCTTCACACCTGGAAAGAAAGTCTACTTCGAAAATAAAAACAAATCGGTGGTTCTCTTTGTCATGGGAGAAGAAGATTTGGAAACTGGCATGCACATTGTGGGCAGTCACTTAGACGTTCCACGTCTTGACTTAAAACAAATGCCACTGTATGAAGATAGCAATATGGCGTATTTTAAAACCCATTATTATGGTGGTGTGAAAAAATACCAATGGACATGTATTCCACTGGCAATGCATGGCGTCATCTATACAAAAGATGGGGAACGTGTAAATATTTCCATTGGGGAAGATGAAGAAGATCCAGTTTTCTATATCAACGACCTACTCATTCACTTATCGGCGGACCAAATGCAGAAAAAACTCTCAGAAGGAATTACAGGAGAGCAATTAAATGTGGTCGTCGGTCATATCCCTGTGGAAGAGGAAGAAAAAGACCAAATTAAATTGGGCGTACTAAAAGTCTTAAACGAAAAATACGGCATTATAGAAAAAGATTTTACCGTTGCTGAAATTGAAGTCGTCCCTGCAGGACGCGCCCGCGACGTTGGGTTTGACCGTGGCATGATTGCAGGTCACGGACACGATGACCGCGTGTGTGCTTATGCTTCGGCCGCAGCGATTTTTGAAATCGAAAATCCAAAGAAAACAGCCGTAGGACTTTTTGTCGATAAAGAAGAAATCGGCTCCGTTGGAAATGCTTCCATGGGCGCTCTCTTCTTCCAAAACTTGTTGGCAGAAATCCTCTACACACATGATAAAAACACAGACCTTTTTGCCCGCCGCGCATTAGCCAATTCGAAAGTGCTCTCTGCAGACGTCTCTGCTTGCTACGATCCAAACTTTGCCGACGCCTATGAAAAAAGAAATAGCGCCATGGCAGGAGCCGGTGCAAGCTTAAATAAATATACGGGTTCCAGAGGAAAAGGCGGAAGTAACGACGCAAACGCTGAATACTTGAATGAATTGCGCTTACTCTTTGATGAAAAAGACATCATCTGGCAAACAGCAGAACTTGGTAAAATTGACCAAGGAGGCGGTGGTACCATCGCATATATTTTAGCGAAATTTGGAGCAGAAGTTGTGGACTTTGGCGTCCCTGTTTTAAGTATGCACGCCCCTATTGAACTCATCAGTAAAGCGGACCTTTATGCATCCTATGAAGCCTTTGTGGCATTTTGGAATCACAAGTAGTTATTGAGTTCTTGATTGGCTCGGGTAAAAGTAATGTATCAGGTGACAGTGTTCCCTGAAAAGGAGGAAGAAAATTAAAAATAAAATTCTCGTTTAAGTGGTCGCTTTAGCCTTTGCACTCTTTGTTGTAGGTTGTACGAATACACCTGCCGATACCAATCAAACCCCATCGGTGACAGAAAGACCGCAAGATCTAGACGTGGACGATGATGATTTAGACGACCACGATAATTAATGCAGAAGAACGACGGTAGAGAGAATCTGCCGTCTTTTTTGGTATATATAAAAAAGAAGGGAAGTGAGACCGTGGACTTACATAATGCAAAAAGACATTGTTTCAGTGTACAGAAGATATGAGTGAAGATTACTTATTATGCCAAAGGAATAATCATGTCAAAGTTTAATGATAGCATGAAATTGAATCGTAATAATATTCGTGTTTGTATTTACCAAATTCTCGTATGGGGGCTGCAAGCAGGATTGCAGCTCCTTTTAATTCGTACATTTGCGGCTGCCCTCACACTGAACTTCAACGAATTTTTATTGTGGACATTCTATTCGTTTCTCGCTTGGGGAACCTATTTTTTCATGGATATTCTCAGAGGCAGGGCTCAAGCGAAGGCCATACAAGTGCTAAATGATGATTATCGGAATAGACACTTCCAAGCAATTTTTCATCAAGAGGAAGCAGCGTTTTTTCAAAAAGACACGGGTGACTATCTTGCGAAAGTCTCTACCCATGTTAAACAAATTGAGCAATTGGCTTGGAATCCGTTCTTTGAAAGTGTTGGACGGGTGGCACAAATTTTTTGGAGTATTGTTGCCTTAGCGCTCATCGATTGGATGTATCTTCTAATAGGTATTGTCACGGCTGTTGTGATGTGGATTGTCCCACGATTGTTTCATTCGAAAATGGAAAAAGTCGGGGAAGAAAATGCCATCGCCCAAGATGTTGCTATGGGTTCTATGAAAGAAATGATTACAGGCATTCCTCTCTTTAAAAGTTTTGGACAGTACAGAACAATCTATACGAAATGGCGTGAAACGAGTGAGGCCCTTGAAGAAAACAATGCTAAACTAGCAATCACAGAAAATACAATTGGCTGTATTGTTGGAATGTTCAATGTCACACTTCAAATCGCATCAGAGATATTTACTGTCCTTCTTGTCCTGTGGGGTCGCATACCCATCGCGGTACTTGCGGGTGGTTCCAATCTGATTGGTGGAATTACAAACGGGTTTAATGCCTTGTCGCGCTATCGCTTAAACATGGCTGCAAGCAGAACGTACTTTAAGCCGCTTATCGTTCAAGAAAACGAAGAGACTGCACCTCTAATGTTGCAACAAGACATCGTTCTTGATGGGGTTTCATATGCTTTTGGTTCAAAAAGAGTGCTGGAAGACATTCATATGATTTTTGAGCGCGGCAAAAAATACGCCATTGAGGGGGCATCTGGTAGCGGAAAAACGACAGTTCTTCGCATTCTACGTGGGGAATTAATGGATTACGAAGGTAATGTCTTTTATGATGGCGTGGAATTAAAAGACATTTCAAAAGGTGCCGTGCGTCATGCCATCGCCTATATTTCTCAAGACGCACACCTGTTTACGGGAACGATCAGAGACAACATCACGCTGTTTCAAGATTTTCCTGAAACGAAAATTTTGGAAGCTGTGAAAGGGGCAGCCTTTGATGGAGATTTATTAAAGATGGAAGATGGTCTTGAGACATTGGTCGGGGAAGGTGGAAAAACTTTATCGGGAGGTCAACGGCAACGGATTGCCATTGCACGTGCGATTCTTTATGATCGAAAAATTATTTTAATGGATGAAGGTACAAGCGCGTTAGACCAAGCAAATGTCAAACGCGTCGAAGAAAAACTTTTGGCGGCCGAAGGCTTAACCCTAATTATGATTAGCCATCACTTAAGTTCAGACAGAAAAATGGCTTTTGACCACGTGTATCACATACCGCAGTAAAGACGAGAGATTCTCTCGTCTTTTTTGGTATATATAAAAAAGAAGGGAAGTGAGACCATGGACTTACAAAATGCAAAAGACATTGGAAATAAACATATTATGCATACTTACGACCGTCTCGACGTCGTGATCGAACGAGGAGAAGGAGCCAAGGTTTACGATCAAGAAGGAAGAGAATACGACGATTTCCTTTCAGGAATTGCCGTGTGCAATTTAGGTTATAGCAACGAAAAAGTAAACCGCACCCTCCACGAACAAGCCGATAAAATCATCCATACATCCAATTATTATTGGGTAGAAAGTCAAATCAAATTAGCGGAGTTTTTAGCAGAACACTCCTGCACAGACCAAGTATTTTTTGCGAGCACAGGCACAGAAGCCAACGAAGCAGCGGTAAAACTTGCCAGGCGCTACCAATATGACCGAGGGATGGAAAACAAACGCTGTATCATCGCCATGGAAGACTCCTTCCACGGGAGAAGCTTAACGGCGCTCACCATTACAGATAATGACGACTATAAAGAAGGGTTTGGGGATTTACCCGACGATTTTGGGTTTATTGATTTAAACGATCTCAGTCAAATCGAAAAAATCGACGACTGCACATGTGCTGTCATTGTCGAACCCGTCCAAGGAGAAGGAGGACTCTGTATTGCAGAGCCTGAATTTCTCCAAGCCTTACGCAAGCGGTGTGATGAAACAGGAGCAGTCTTAATCTTTGACGAAATTCAATGTGGCGTCAGCCGAACAGGAAGTCTTTTTGCCTATGAACAAACTGGCGTCGAACCTGACATCATCACCATGGCCAAAGGAATGGGGAATGGAATTCCTATTGGTGCGGTCCTTGCAAAGAAAGAAATTGCAGAATCTTTCCAATTGGGTGTTCATGGGACGACCTTTGGGGGAAATCCACTCTCCACAGCAGTTGCATTGGCAACCTTAGAAGAGCACATTCGTTTAGATATCCCAGGTCGCACAAAAGAAGTGGGTGCCTATTTTAAAGAACAATTAGAGAAAATTGTGAATCACTTCGAATCATGCAAAGAAGTGCGTGGAAAAGGATTAATGCTCGGTATCGAATTAACCTTCAAAGCGAGACCCGTAGTCGATAAAATGGTAGAACGCGGCTTTATTCTCAATTCCACAGCAGAAAATGTCTTGCGTTTTGTACCGCCACTCATCATCGAAAAAGAGGCGATTGACCGTATGATAGAAAGCTTGAGAGAAGTATTAAAAGAATGCGAATCATAGACTTATCCCATCCCATAAAGACGGGGATGCCTGCCTACCCAGGAACACCAGAAGTTCTCGTTACACAAATTGCCACTCATCAGAAGCATCACTATTCGGAGCATCAGTTTACACTGACTTCCCATACGGGAACGCACATGGATGCCCCGTATCATATGATTGAAGACGGAAAAACACTGGAAGAGCTAGGAGGCATATTTTACGGAAATGCTCTCTGTGTTCCAATGAAAAACGATTATATAATAGAAGCGATCCAAGAAGCTGTTCGAAATGATGTGGAATACCTCATCATCCATACGGAGCATAATGTGCTTTGGAAAGAGGAACATCACGGAAAGTATTCAACCCTAACCACCGAACTTGCCACGATGATTGCAGAAAGCCCAATCAAAGGCGTGGGCTTCGATACACCCAGTGCAGATGAAATGGGCAGCACTACCTTTCCCATTCATCACATCCTCTTGGTAAAAGATACAGTTATTTTTGAAAATCTCACAAACCTAGACAAACTCCCCAGGGATCCATTTACATTCGTCGCAGCACCTCTGTTCTATGAAAGAGCCGATGGTGCGCCAATCCGAGCCTTTGCTTTATTAACAAAGGAATAGAAACGCCAATATATCGCATCGAATGCTTTAAAGTGTTGACGTATTATATATATATATATATAATATAAGTACCATAACAAAGAGGAGGAGAATATATCAACAGAAGAAAAATCGCTGAACTCTCATTGGCCGTGATACTCATTTTTTCTGGGGTATTTGCCTATGCTGTGGGTACACCAAATAAGGAAGTTTGGTTACCACCAACGGAATATAGTGTGGAAACTGCCTATGTGTTTGGAACGTACAAGATATTCGCTGGCCGAAACTTCTCAAATTCAGCTCGTAGCGTAAAGATACAAGCGCATTGGACTACTGGAGATGGATGGATTGCGAATGCTTATGCAATCGTTGGAGTAAATAGTACATCCGGTGATTTTCAAACAAAAAGATTCGACACTGAGCGGATGTGGAAATTGAAGGTTTCTAACGAGCCATCTTATTTAAGAGGAGCAGACGCAAAGGGTTGGATTTGGTATGCAAACTAAAAAGGCGGAGCGATCCGCTTTTTTAATGGAGGATTAGTATGAAGAAATTGGTTCAATGGAATGCAAGACTGATAAAAAACAATCATGGATTGCTCGGTATTGCGATAGCAACACTTCTCATGGTATTTTATTACGCACAGCGATACTACAAGGTTTTTGCGTTTTTATCGCAAGCAGAGATACCACTCATCTATATCAGAGTTTTGTTACGCTTTTCCCCTCTTCTATTTATGCTATTTGCAGTGTTATCCTTGCACATGGCTTTAGAACCAAAAACAAGAAGTATGGACGAAGTATTGCACACAACTGCCTTAGGGGAAGGCCAGTACTTGTTTTCACTGTTTAGTTCTAACGCCATTTTGCTCGGAGTCGTATGTGCGATTCTAAGTATCACATTTTTTGCTTCCATGGCGATATTTGAGAGTACGCGCATCGTTTTATTGGATGGAACCCTGGTTTCATATATACTCTTCTTATTTTTTGTTAACTTTTTTTTAATTGGTATTCTGGGAATACTTTTTGGCATTCTATTATCGAAAGTTAAAAGTAAAGGGGTCGCTTTCTTAACACTCGTTATCGTCTTTGTGCTTTCCTTTGGATTAGGATTTTTACCAAGCGATATTGTGTATAGCGTTTTTGGCCTCTTACCCATGAAACTTTATGATTTACTGCGGATAGGCCCTGCTGCAAATGACGGTTTGATTGTTGAACCTTTTGGTATCGGTGTGCAATACTTTCATGTTGCACGGATTCTCTTTTGGATTTTCTTGTTTTCATTTTTACTCCTTCCTGGTTTCAAGAGAGAAAAAAATAGGAAACGGCAAGTATTAAAGGCTAGTTTAGGCATACTCGCAGTTGTGAGTTTTATTGTTTATATCTTACCTGCATCAAATGTCGATTTGGAATCGCGCACGTACACTTCATTTATGGAAGACTTTCACTATTATCAAACGCAGACGGTGGATGAAATAGAGGCTCCTTTTACGTATACACAGGTGGATATCAGAGGAACCATAGCAAGAAAGCTAAACGCAGAAGTGACATTATCTCTTGATACGCCGCAACGAGGGAAGGTTCCCTTCACTCTCTATCATGGGTATCAGGTGAAGAAAGTATTGGATCGTCAAAATAACCCAGTTTCTTTCTCACAAGAGAGCGATTATATTTGGGTAGAGCTTGAAGACGCTTCGGATGCGGTTACCTTTATTTATGATGGCTATTCACCAAAGTTCTACTCCAATGAACAAGGCGTGTTTCTACCGAGTCATTTTCCATGGTTTCCGCAGCCCGGGCATCAAAAAGTTTTCGAACTACAAAATGGAGGTGGTTTCGCGGGGAATGAACCTTTGCCTAAAATACCCATTCATATAGAAATGGAGAGTCGACTGAATCTTTTTTCGAATGTAGAACAAGTCAATGATCACACTTGGAATGGAACAGCTGAAGGAGTGACTCTACTCGGTGGATTTTATGAAGAAGGACAGTGGAAGGAGAGTAAGATTGTTTTTCCTGTCTTTGACACACTGACTTTTCCACGAAACCAGTGGGAAGAAATGATGGCGAAAGATTTTGAAGAAAATGAACTCCCTGAAGACAAAGATATTTTTATAATACCGAACATGAACTTTCTTACACCCCATGAAAATTTGATCATCTACGATGATTACATGCTGCTAACTTCATTGGGTAGCTATCCAGATTTAGTAAACATTGTGAAGAGTGCCCCAGAAAAAACGGAAGTAGCAAGGTTACTTGAACTTTATTTGAACGATCGAGCGACCTATGATGAACGTTTGCAAATGGCACAAAATGAGATTGTCTTTTGGGAGAATGAAAATATGCCGGAACGAGCTGATGAATACCGCTCAGATATCTACTATCTCTTCTCCAAATTAGTAACCGATGATGAAGAAAGAACCATAGAGCAAGTTGAAAATTATTTGAATGACGAAACAGATCACAGCGATCAACAAGTATTCTTTCACGATTTGCTCAAAGAAAGGGGAATACAATAGTGCTTACCATTCATAATCTATCGCATCGTTTCGGGAAATTGAAAGCACTTGATTCTATCACTTTGGAAATGAAACCAGGAGTGATTGGTTTGCTTGGCCCCAATGGAGCGGGTAAAACGACATTGATCCGCTACTTGACTGGCATTTATCCAGATAAAAATGATACGATTCAATTAAATGGCCAACCCATTGATGGTGATAAGAAACCATTGATTGGGTATCTTCCCCAGAGTTTTGGCGTGTTTCCCTATATGACAACAGAAGACACTTTGAAATTTTTGGCGGATTTTAAAGAAGTGGAGAAAAATCAAGAAGAAGAAGTTCAGAATTGCTTAACTGCGGTGGGTCTTCTCGATAAAAGAAGTGCGAAAGGAAAAAGTTTGTCTGGGGGGATGGTGCGCCGCGTCGGCATTGCCCAAGCGTTGCTTGGAAATCCGTCGCTTGTGGTGTATGACGAACCGACGGCTGGGTTAGACCCAGAAGAACGATTACGATTCAAGAATATTCTAGCAAGGCAAACGGAAGGCATTCATATTCTTGCAACGCATATCGTAGAAGATATTGAAGCAATTTGTCATCAGATTATCGTATTGAATCAAGGGAAACTACTCTTTTATGGAAATCAAAATGAGTTGGCTGCCATTGCGCAAGGTTTTGTCTATGAAGATGATGAAAGTGCGATTGCCAATCAGCACGATGTTCATATCATCCGTAGGGTACAGTCAGATGGACCAGCCAAGGTTCGCTACTTGAGTGCAAATCGTCAAAAAAATGCGGTGAACCCAACAATTGAAGATGGGTATCTTTATTTATTACATCAAGAAAAACTAAACCGATGAGACGCCTGTATCCATTTTTGAGTATGGGAAATCTTTTGTATGCCATTGTGCTACTCCATTTGTTCTTTCTTCCTTTCATGGGTACATTTCTCATTCGAACAGTAGAAATGGGACTGGCACAACAAATTATGCTCCTTTTGTCCCAACTGATACCCCCATTGCTTTTTATACCTTATGTATTGCATGGGATTAGTTTTTATGTCGCATCGCCCCTCACTCAGTTACTTGCAGCAGGTAAAAGTAAATATAGAATAGAAAATACTCTTTTATTTATTTTGATTTACGCAATCCTTTCAGGACTATCACTCATGGCGTTAGTGTATTTGAACCTTATCAGTGATGGCATCCTTATGAGAACGAGTTCCATCCTCATTATGTTTTTAGGTGTTAGTTATCTTATGGTAAGTATTCAAAAAAACACGACGGTTGCCTTTGTTGTATGTATGACCTACGTAATTTTTTCTTTAGCATTTGGCGATCAGAGAAGACCTTACCCATTTTATATCACTACCTTAGACACACCCTTACCTATGTATGTATCCGCTTATCTTATCTATATCATGATTGGAATCGTCGGGTTGATTATTGGGGAGTTGTACATCCGAAAAAAAGGACTTGTATAAAAAAGCAGTGCCACTGTATTTGTGCGGCACTGCTTTTTCTTATTTCTGTGCGTGTTTTTCAATAATTCCAACAATCACATCTCTTGCCTTTTCCATGGCACTCACGGGAATCATTTCGTATTTCCCATGGTAGTAATACCCACCTGTAAAGAGATTGGGAGTGGGAAGTCCCATAAAGGAGAGCCTGGACCCATCGGTACCCCCGCGGATGGGGACGATGTCTACTTTTATTCCTTGCTCTTCCATAACTTCTTTTGCCAATTCTACAATATGAAACTCTTTTTCTAAAATCTCTCCCATATTATAGTAGGAATCTTTGTGTTCAATTGTAAAACGATCTCCGTATTTTTTGTTTAAGAACTCCACACATGCAGTCATATATTTTTTCTTTGCTTCAAACTCTTCTTTGGAGTGATCTCTTATAATGAAAGAAAGGGTCGCTTCTTCAACGGTCCCTTCCATAGAATGGAGAAGATAAAATCCTTCGTAGCCTTCCGTATATTCTGGGCGCTCTTGCACGGGAAGCATGTTGAAAAATTCCATGGCGAGAAGTTGTGCATTGATCATTTTATTTTTCGCTGATCCTGGGTGGATGCTGTTTCCCTTCACATGTACAACCGTGGAGGCAGCATTAAAAGATTCATATTCCAATTCCCCCACAGGTCCTCCGTCCACGGTGTAAGCAAATTTTGCATCGAACCCTTTTACATCGAAGAAATCGGCGCCACGTCCGACCTCTTCATCGGGTGTAAAGGCAATGCGAACAGGGCCATGCTTGATGTGAGGGTTATCGACCAGATGTTTGATTGCCGAAAGAATTTCTGCAATGCCCGCTTTGTTGTCGGCGCCTAAAAGAGTGGTTCCATCCGTCGTAATGAGTTCTTCTCCAATCACGTCTTCAAGTTCTGGGAATTCCACAGGATCCATCAGTACAGAATCTGACAGTTTGAGCGGCCCACCTTCGTATTTGATGATTTGTGGGTTCACACCTTTTCCAGAAAAATCAGGTGCCGTATCCATGTGGGCAACAAAACCAATGGGGTCTACGTCATCATCGACATTGGAAGGAAGAGTACCATAAACATAACAGTGCTCGTCAATGCGTACATCTTGCAGCCCAAGTTCTTTCATTTCTTCGACTAAGATGTGAGCCAAGTCAAACTGTTTATGTGTGCTTGGTACGGACTCTTGGTCCGGTGCACTTTGTGTATCAATTTTTACATAACGTAAAAATCGTGTAATCACATCTGAATAATTCATAAAAGCCTCCTTATATTGGTCCTTCTATTATATCAAATAGAACAAATAATGTGTGTTTTTCAAGGATTTGAAAGAATTTAAAAGAAAAGTGAAAAAAGTGTTGACAAGGGGAAATAAACTTGGTATTATAAACAA